>NZ_CP065424.1:4537500-4807500 GCF_017809215.1 Heyndrickxia oleronia | reverse complement strand
ATTCCCAAAAAAGTGATGGGAAAAAAGAATGAGAAAAAGTATGATGGATATTCAATTAAGAAAAGCGACATTAGCAGATTTAGATGGAATTATGGAAGTAGAAGTACAATCATTTACCTTACCTTGGTCAAGAGAAGCTTTTTATAATGAATTTGTAGTAAACCATTTTGCTGTTTATTTTGTACTTGAGGATAAAGAAAGAATTATAGGCTATTGTGGAGTCTGGCTTGTTGTTGATGAAGCCCATATAACAAATATAGCTGTTCTACCGGAGTATCGGGGGCAAAAATTAGGAGAATTATTATTAAGAAGTATGATGGAATTCGCTAGTGAATCTGGAGCAAAGTCAATGACATTAGAAGTAAGGGTAAGTAATACAATTGCTCAATCCTTATATAAGAAATTGGGATTCTTCGAGGGTGGAATAAGAAAGAACTACTACTCTGACAACCAAGAGGATGCCTTAGTAATGTGGGTGAATTTATAATGAAAAAAGACTTAATTATTTTAGGGATAGAAACAAGTTGTGATGAAACAGCGGCGGCAGTAGTAAAGAATGGACGGGAAATTGTATCAAATGTTATTGCCTCACAAATAGAAAGTCATAAGAGATTTGGTGGAGTTGTTCCTGAACTAGCTTCACGACATCATGTGGAGCAAATTACTCTTGTGATTGAAGAGGCTTTGAAAAAGGCTGAACTATCCTTTGAGGATATTGATGCAATTGCAGTGACAGAAGGACCTGGGCTGGTTGGTGCACTGCTTGTTGGTGTGAATGCTGCTAAGGCTATTGCCTTTTCGAGAAATATTCCGTTGGTTGGTGTGCACCATATTGCCGGTCATATTTATGCAAACAGACTGGTAAAGGAAATGAGTTTCCCACTGCTATCACTCGTCGTGTCTGGTGGTCATACGGAATTGGTGCTGATGAAGGAGCATGGAGATTTTAAAGTCATTGGTGAAACAAGGGATGATGCAGCAGGAGAAGCATACGATAAAGTGGCAAGAACACTTCATCTTCCTTATCCTGGTGGCCCACATATTGATCGCCTTGCGCATGAGGGGGCAGCAACAATTGATTTACCAAGAGCATGGTTAGAAGATGATTCATATGACTTTAGTTTTAGCGGTTTGAAATCTGCAGTCATAAACACGTTGCATAATGCAGAACAAAAAGGGATATCTATCGATCCAAAAAATATGGCGGCTAGCTTTCAGGCGAGTGTGATTGATGTACTAGTGACAAAAACCTTAAAAGCAGCCAAGGAATTTAAGGTGAAGCAAGTTCTATTATCGGGTGGCGTAGCGGCAAATAAAGGTTTAAGAGAAGAATTAGAAAAAGCGTTCGCTCCAATAATGGATATTGAATTAGTTATTCCTCCACTAGTGTTATGTACTGATAATGCAGCCATGATTGCCGCAGCCGGAAGTATACTTTTTGAAAAAGGAAAACGAAGCCAGTATTCTTTAAATGCAAATCCAAGTTTAGATATAGAACATTTTTGAGGCATGTGACCACATGCTTCTTTTTTTAGTTCTTTTCTCAAATTTGTTGCTGTTCACTGCAGGACAAAAAGCCAGTTGGTCTTTTATAAAAGGAACAGTACAAAACAACCTTTATAGTAATGTAAAAAATAAATATGGAAAAAATTATCCACATGTGAATAAGTGGGATGCGAACAGTTGTTGTTGTGCACATTATGTGGATATCTTGTGTATAAGTTAATTGGCATGTGAATAAATAATTAACAAAATAGTATGTTTTCTGTGGATAATGTGTATAAGTCTGTTGATAATCTGATGAAACTACAAATAATAACACTTTTATATAAGAATAAATAATAAAAACCTGTGGATAATCATGTGGAAAAAGATATGGAGACAAGTTGTTAAGGAGAAATGATCGTTAATCTTTTTAGGAACTATGGTTCAATTTCAAGTAGTATGTATGACTGTTTAACTGTTAAAGATAGGTATAAAACAAGGATGTCTATAAGGAATAAGTTCCTTTAGACACCCTTTGTTTAATGTCTCCTCAATATCTATTCATTACTTTCTTCTATTTCGGCCCACTCAGACATTAATTCATCAATGTCGGTTTTGAGTTTTTCAATTTCATCGTTTATCTCAGTAACTTTTTCATGATCCTGATATATGTTAGGATCACATAATAATTCCTCTTTTTGTTGCAACTCATTTTCATATTGTTCAATCGTAGATTCGATCTCTTCAATTCTTCTTTTACGTTGTCTTTCTAGTTTTTTAGCCTCTTTATCTAGCTGATAGGATTGCCTTGCAGTATTCGGTTTATCTTCTACCAGTTTCTGACCTTCGTTTTTAAGTCTTTTTAATTCCAATAATTCCAGTTGCTTTTCAATATAATAATCATAATCTCCAAGAAACTCTGTTGTACCTTCCTTAGAAAGCTCAATCACTTTGGTTGCTAATCTGTTAATAAAATAGCGGTCATGAGATACGAATAGGATGGTTCCAGGATAATCAATTAAGGCATTTTCGAGTACTTCTTTACTATCTAAATCCAGATGGTTAGTCGGTTCATCAAGAATAAGGAAGTTTGCTCTTTGCATTAAAAGCTTGGATAATGCAAGTCTAGCTTTTTCTCCACCACTTAAGCTGGAAACCGTTTTAAGTACATCGTCTCCTGTAAATAAAAAGTTGCCTAATACAGTACGTATTTCTTTTTCATCTTTCAATGGATAGTCATCCCAAAGTTCATTTAACACTGTTTTATTGGATGTCAGATTCGCTTGTTCTTGATCATAATAACCAATTGTTACATTGGAACCATAAGAAATATTCCCCGATAATAGCGTTAGTTTTTTAATGATACTTTTTAGCAGAGTTGATTTCCCGACACCGTTAGGACCAACTAATGCAATACTATCGCCTTTTTTGATTGCAAGCTGGATCCCTTTAGCGATAATGTTGTCTTCATAACCAATTGCACCGTTTACCAGGTTTAATACCTCATTTCCACTTTGTCGTTCGATGTCAAATGTGAAATTAGCTGATTTTTCATCACCAAGAGGTTTATCCATTATTGTCATCTTTTCAAGCTGTTTTCTTCTACTTTGAGCTCTTTTAGTTGTAGATGCTCTTGCTAGATTTCGTTGTATAAAATCTTGAAGTTTCGCAACTTCTTCTTGTTGTTTTTCATATTGTTTGAAATCACGCTCATACTGTTCTGCTTTTTGAACTAAGTATTGACTGTAATTACCGTGAAATTTTTGTATAGAATGGCGTGAGAGTTCATAGACTTGATTAACTACTTTATCTAAGAAATAACGATCATGAGAAACAATTAGAATGGCACCGTCATATCCTTGTAGATACTGTTCTAACCAAGAGAGTGTGTCAATATCTAAATGGTTTGTAGGCTCGTCCAAAATCAATACATCAGGTTTCGTTAAAAGTAGCTTGGCAAGTGCTAGACGAGTTTTTTGACCACCACTTAGTGTTTCAATCATTGTCGAATAGTCAAAAGTATCAAAGCGTAAACCATGAAGCACAGAACGAATATCTGCTTCGTATTGATAACCACCAGAATCTTTAAATTTAACCTGTAAACGATCATATTCAGATAGTATTTTTTGATGGAGATCAGGGTTTTCATAGTAGGTAGGATCAGCGATTTTTTGTTCCAGTTCTCTTAATTGTGTCTCCATTTTTTGCAAATCTTTAAAAACAGTTAACATTTCATCCCATATTGATAATGATGATTCCAAACCTGTATTTTGAGCAAGATATCCGATTGAGACATCTTTTGGTTTCATGATCTCTCCAGAATCAAGAGATAGTTGACCAGAAATAATTTTTAATAAGGTGGACTTACCTGCACCGTTTCGTCCAACTAGAGCAATACGATCTCTCGTTTGAATTTCTAGCTTTATATTCGATAAAATAAGTTCAGCACCAAAATGTTTTGTTAGTTGTTGAACTTGTAATAAAATCATAGTTTTTTCACCTCATCTATATAGGTAGTTTAACTTATTGACGAGTGTTTCGGCAATGAAACACATTAATTAGATGAGGGACAATACCTATAAAATAGTGTATGATGAAGAGAGAGGTGTTTGAAAATGTCCAAGCTTACACATTTTAATGAACAAGGTCGAGCGAAGATGGTTGATGTAAGTGCTAAGCCTGAAACTATTCGAACCGCTTTTGCTACATCGAGTGTAGAATTAAGCCATGAATTATATCATTTAATTCATGATAATAAAATGAAAAAAGGTGATGTTTTAGCGGTTGCTCAGGTAGCTGGAATTATGGCTGCAAAAAAAACATCGGATTTAATTCCAATGTGCCATCCGATACTAATAAATGGAGTAAACATTGAGTTCGCTTGGGAACAGAAAAATGAACTTCAATATATCTTAAAGATCAATGCCACTGTTAAGACAAAAGGAAATACCGGTGTTGAGATGGAAGCTTTGACAGCAGCATCCGTATCAGCTCTAACGGTATATGATATGTGTAAGGCGGTAGACAAAGGAATTGTCATTGGACCAACATTTTTAGTAGAGAAAACTGGTGGCGTATCAAGCGCTGATTTTCAAAGGAATAGGTGAAACACTGAGCAAGTGAACGGTAAATTTACATGATATTTCCTTTTCGCTTATGTACTAGAGACTTATGGGGGAGTGCGTATGAATGAAGAGCAAATAAAGATACCTCAAGCAACGGCAAAAAGATTGCCACTTTATTATCGATTCCTGAAAAATTTACATTCATCCGGTAAACAGCGTGTATCATCTGCAGAATTAAGTGAAGCGGTAAAAGTAGATTCTGCAACTATCCGCAGAGATTTTTCCTATTTTGGGGCTCTTGGGAAAAAAGGATATGGCTATAATGTAAATTATTTATTGTCGTTTTTTAGGAAAACATTAGATCAGGATGAAGTAACAAAAGTAGCGTTAATTGGCGTGGGTAATTTAGGTACTGCTTTTTTAAATTATAACTTTATGAAGAATAATAATACAAAAATAGAAATTGCATTTGAGGTCGATTCTGATAAGGTGGGTAAAAAAGTAGGACAAGTACCTGTCTATCATTTAGATGAACTTGTTCCACGTTTGATCGAGGAAGACATCAGTGTCGTTATACTTACTATACCAGCAGAGGTTGCTCAAGGGGTTACTGATGAAGTAACTAAATCCAATGTAAAAGGTATATTAAATTTTACACCGGCTAGACTAAATGTACCTTCATCAATTCGGGTGCACCATATAGATCTAGCTGTTGAATTGCAATCATTAGTTTACTTTTTAAAGCACTATCCAAATGACACGGAAAATTCACAAGACTAACTATAATTAATAATGGATTCTCGTCACGAATTGCTTTATGATGATACTATGAGGAGGTGGGCTTGATGGGACCAGGAATTGGAAGTATTATTCTCATTGTCATTATAGCCTTACTAGTTTTCGGACCAAAAAAATTACCCCAATTAGGCAGAGCTGCAGGGGATACATTAAAAGAATTTAAAAATGCTACAAAAGGCTTAGCAGATGAAGAAGAAGATAAGCCAAAAACAGAAAGTAAAGATCAAGTAAAATAAATCTCGTTTTCTTAATACTAGGTTTTGGCATCTTTTCATTACAACAGAAATGATAGTAAGGAAAGAGTCTAAGTAAATGTTAGGATGAAATTATATGAGTCAAAAAGACATGACGATTTTTGAACATATATCTGAGTTAAGGAAACGACTGTTTGTTATAGTCGTTTTCTTTATCTTGGCTGTAATAGTGAGCTTTTTTCTATCACAACCACTCATACGCTATCTTCAGGAATCAGATTTAGCAAAAGAAATAACGATGAATGCTTTCCGATTAACTGATCCATTTAAAGTTTTTATGGAGATGACATTATACTTGGCGCTGGTGATTATTTTGCCTGTCATTCTCTATCAGTTATGGGCGTTTATTAGTCCTGGTTTGTATGAGAAGGAGCGAAAAGTTACATTAAGCTATATTCCCGCAGCGGTGTTGTTATTCTTAGCTGGAATAGCTTTTTCATATTTTATCTTATTTCCGCTTATCTTAAAATTTATGATGCAGCTTTCATCACAAATGAATATAAACCCAGTTATCGGTATAAATGAATATTTCTCGTTCTTATTTCAGATTACGCTACCTTTCGGGCTTTTATTTGAACTGCCGATTATTATTTTATTTTTAACACGTTTAGGTATAATTACACCGATGTTTTTAGCAAAGATACGAAAATATGCCTACTTCTTATTAATCGTTCTTGCTGCCTTTATTACACCACCGGATGTAATGTCACAAATTATTGTAGCAATACCTTTAATGATTTTATATGAAATTAGTATTTGGCTTTCAAAAATAGGCTACCGTAAATCAAAAGCGGCTGAATTGCGATATGAACTTGAAAGAGATTCTGAATAAAAAGAGATGTTCTTAAGTTTGATACTTATGAACATCTCTTTTTTAATTACTCTTGTAAAATCCTAACTGCATACATTAACAATTAGCGAGCAGTGATCATTTCACCTGCTTTTTATTTTTTCTGTTGGCTTTTTAGCTTAAAGTGCAAGGTGATTAGTCGAAATCCAGAGCCATAATCAATGGTTGCTAAAAAGATAAGCATATACGCAAAAAAAGACCAACCATTTATATTCACTTGCTGAATAGCAAAGAAAGTGAACAAAGTGCCTAAAAGGCAATATACTACCCCGGATAATAATGGTCTCATGTGAAAAATCCTCCAATAAAACTTTGATTCTCAATTAATTTTTGTATTTCTTCACGATTAGCAATTTGTGCAATGACAACTAGTGTATTCATCATAACATGAGCGGTAATAGGAACGATGATCCGATTCGTCATTTTGTAAAGAAATGCGAAAGTAAATCCCATGGCAGTATATAAAAGCAAATGAGTCATTTCCATATGGGCAAGTCCGAAAATAATGGAACTAATTAGAGCCGATAGAAAAAAGGATAATCGTTTATGTAATGATCCAAAAATCACCTTACGAAATACAATTTCTTCTAATATAGGACCAATTATAGAACTTACTAGGACAACAATTGGAAAGTTTTCTATAATCGTAACAATTCTTTGCGTATTTTCAGAACCAACCTTAATTCCAATCAACTGTTCTACAATGGAGGCGATTGCTTGAGCAAAGAAGGCTAAAAAGATTCCACCCACAGCCCATAGGATTGATTTCCCAGCAGACAGCTGGTCCTTTCTTTCAGAACGCTCTTTTCTTTCTGATTTCCTCAATAGGAGTAAAACAACTAAAAGACAGGCAAGAAAACTAAATACCATCCAAATGATTGGGGCCATTTTGATCATATAAGCTTTTGAAGCATGAAATCCGTTTACACCAATCTCATACACAATGGGGTTACCGATATAACCAGATAATTGCATGACAATATAAGCGATTAAGATAAATGCATACTCTTTTTTCACATTCATATATCCTTTCATGGTCTGTCCTAGTATCATAATTATCATTCTACTATTGAATATATATACGTTCAAATGTAAGACCTTTATTCTAGTATATGTAAAAAACTTTTTAATCTATGAATAGAAAGTAAATTAGTACATAAACTTAACTGTTTACATTTCTCAATAAAAAGAAATTTATAAAAAACTTACTCTTGAGACTTGCAAAAAGGCTTTAAATTAATTATTATAATAATTGTGTTAGCACTCATGAGTGTTGAGTGCTAATAATCATAAAAATCTACATAAATTTTTAAGGAGGTTGTTTCACTTGTTAAAACCACTTGGAGATCGCGTCGTAATTGAACTAGTAGAAACAGAAGAAAAAACTGCAAGCGGTATCGTTCTTCCTGATTCTGCAAAGGAAAAACCGCAAGAAGGTAAGGTAGTTGCTGTAGGTACTGGACGTGTTTTAGATAGCGGTGAGCGTGTTGCTCTTGAAGTATCTGAAGGCGATCGCATCATCTTCTCTAAATATGCTGGTACAGAAGTGAAATACCAAGGTAACGAATATTTAATTCTACGTGATACAGACATTTTAGCTATTGTACAATAGTTATTAACCATTTTCGTAAATAAATACTTCTTTTGAAAAGCCATGGCGCCCATATTGATAGGCGCCCTGACCGAGTAAAACTAATTTAAGTCTGAAGACTTTATTGAACTTCATAAACTTTTAAGAAAGAATCAAGGAGGTAATTTCAGATGGCAAAGGAAATTAAATTCAGTGAAGATGCACGTCGTGCGATGCTTCGCGGAGTTGATAAATTAGCAGATGCTGTAAAAGTAACACTTGGACCAAAAGGACGCAACGTGGTACTTGAGAAAAAATTCGGTTCACCACTAATTACAAATGATGGTGTAACAATTGCAAAAGAAATCGAATTAGAAGATGCATTCGAAAACATGGGTGCGAAGCTTGTATCTGAAGTAGCTAGCAAAACAAATGATGTTGCTGGTGACGGTACAACAACTGCAACTGTTTTAGCTCAAGCGATGATTCGTGAAGGCTTAAAGAACGTAACAGCTGGTGCAAACCCTGTCGGCATTCGTAAAGGTATCGAAAAAGCTGTACAAACAGCGGTTGAAGAACTTCAAGCGATTTCTAAACCAATCGAAGGAAAAGAATCAATCGCACAAGTTGCTGCTATTTCTGCTGCAGATGATGAAGTAGGACAATTAATTGCAGAAGCAATGGAACGTGTAGGTAATGACGGTGTCATTACAATTGAAGAATCAAAAGGCTTCACAACTGAATTAGATGTTGTAGAAGGTATGCAATTCGATCGTGGATATGCATCTCCATACATGGTAACTGATTCAGATAAGATGGAAGCAGTTCTTGAAAATCCATATATCTTAATCACTGATAAAAAAATTACAAGCATTCAAGAAATCTTACCAGTTCTAGAACAAGTTGTTCAACAAGGTAAACCATTATTATTGATTGCTGAAGATGTTGAAGGTGAAGCTCTTGCTACATTAGTAGTAAACAAACTTCGTGGTACATTCAATGCAGTAGCAGTTAAAGCTCCTGGCTTTGGTGATCGTCGTAAAGCAATGCTAGAAGATATTGCTGTTCTTACTGGCGGTGAAGTAATTACTGAAGATCTTGGTCTTGATCTTAAAACTGCAACAATTGATTCTTTAGGACGCGCAGCAAAAGTTGTTGTTACAAAAGAAAACACAACAATTGTTGAAGGATCTGGAGATTCTGCAAACATCTCTGCTCGTGTAAATCAAATCCGTGTTCAATTAGAAGAAACTACTTCTGAATTTGACCGTGAAAAATTACAAGAGCGTCTTGCTAAGCTTGCTGGTGGTGTAGCAGTAATCAAAGTTGGTGCAGCTACTGAAACTGAATTAAAAGAACGCAAGCTTCGTATTGAAGATGCACTAAACTCTACTCGTGCAGCAGTAGAAGAAGGTATCGTATCCGGTGGTGGTACAGCTCTTGTAAATGTATATAACAAAGTTGCTTCTGTTTCAGCAGAAGGTGATGTAGCTACTGGTATCAACATCGTTCTTCGTGCATTAGAAGAGCCAGTTCGCCAAATTGCACACAATGCAGGTCTTGAAGGTTCTGTCATTGTTGACCGCTTAAAGAAAGAACAAGTGGGTGTTGGTTTCAACGCAGCAAATGGTGAGTGGGTAAACATGATCGAAGCTGGTATCGTAGACCCAACAAAAGTAACACGCTATGCTCTTCAAAACGCAGCATCTGTAGCAGCAATGCTTCTTACAACTGAAGCAGTAGTTGCTGACAAACCAGAAGAAAATGCTGGTGGCGGAATGCCTGATATGAGTGGCATGGGCGGAATGGGCGGCATGATGTAATCTGCCCCTCGACCCTTTGATATATCAAGGTTTGTTGGTAAAGTGAGAGTGGTTTAAAAACATTTTGCTAACATTGAGGAAATTAACGGTGGCTTCTCAAAAGTTCATTGAACTTTTGAGAGGCTGCTTTTTTTATTTCTTTCGTAAAGTGGAGGTCCCCATTTTTCGTGATTTGATCTTAGCAAGAACAAGTCTATCTATGATTGGTTCGAGTTAAGCACACCAAGGTAAGAAGTGATCCGTGTATATGTCTAATTGAGTATAGTGTAAACTAGGATTTTGTCTGAAATCACCCACCTATTTTGGAAAGTCTGATAACGATAAGATACCCGCTTAGTCTACTAATTTTGCAATAGTAACTATCCCCTGACCATACAATAACTTCATCCCGAACATTTTTATTTTCCTTAAAAAATTTGCACCTCTATCAACAATGATTTTCCGTCATGATTTTCTAGTCTTCGGTGTGGCTAGCTGATATTCCAAAGTTTTATTCATGGGATTGAAATAGGTTATGGAGTTGCAATCGCATGGTTATTAATATTACACTCTTCACTTAGAAGTAAAAAACTGAAATTGGTAACAAAAACAAGTTAGGGGGCTAGTATTATTTAGCTTATTTCAATCTTATTAATTATTTCTCTCAAATATATACTTGAAAGAAGTATATATATTTGTTAAATTTATCCTATGGATAGAACAAGTTTAATTAAAGGTCACTTAGAGATGTGTGTATTATCGATTTTGTCAAAGAATAAGAGCTATGGTTATGAAATTATGAAGGAGCTTGAAGAACACAATTTAAAACTGAAAGGAGTAGGCAGCATTTATCCCATTTTAACAAAACTTAAAGATCAGGAATGGGTTAGTACTAATCGTGAAATGACGGAAAACGGAAAAGTTAGAGTCTATTATGAGATCAATGAAAAAGGGAAAATGCATCTTCAGAAAAAAATCAATGAGTGGTTGGAATTACAACAAGATATAAAATCCCTTCTGCAAAGTGGTTTGAAAGGAGATCATTTGGAATGAATATTAAATTGAACATGGCAGAACAACAATTTTTAAACGAAGTTCTCGAAGAGCTAAAGCAATATCATATTAGTTCAAAAGATAGAAGTAATATTAAACAGCAGCTTTTAGAACATATTCAGGAATCCCGTGAACTCGGGAAGGATAGTATAAAAGAATTAGGGAATTCTCACGAATTAGTCAAAGATTTTTTAGAGATTAATGGAATAGATCTTCATTCGGAAATAAAGCAGATACGAAAATCAAAAAGTAGAACAGGAATTTTATTTGTGATAGGATTCTTTACTTTAATTCTCAGCTATCTGGGCACTCAGCTAATATTTTCTATGTTTTTAGCCGAATCCTTTAACCCGCAAGGTACCAGCAATAGATTTTATTATAATATCTTTTTTCAAATTTCCAATAATTCATGGTGGAATTCCTTGTTAATGATCATTAGCATGTCTATTGCTTGTTTAGTTTCGGTGCTTGTAATTAAACTTTTTTTACGAAAAATAATAATTAGGTAAAATTACAATGAAAATGATAGCACCTATATCAAAATTTACATTAGTATGTTTAGTATTCATTTCGCTTATTTTATTTCTACCAATCTCACAAATGTCCGCAGAACAAGACCTCAAGAGCACACTTGATAGCTATATAAAAACCTTTTTAGAAAAACATCGAATTCCTGGAGCCTCTATCGCTATCGTTCATGATAATAATATTTTTTACGCCAAGGCTTGGGGGATAACGGGAGAATTTGAGGAAAAAGTAACAACTGAAACTCCCTTTACAATAGGTTCGATAAGTAAATCATTAACAGGCTTAGCTGTAATGAAATTAATTGAAGAAGGGACCGTCCGATTAGATGATCCGGTTCAAAAGTATATTCCATGGTTTTCACTTAAAGATAAAAAAGCAGCATCCCAAATAACAATTAAACATTTATTAACGCAAACCAGTGGGATTAGTACTTATACTGGCTTATCCATATCAGATAGAGAATCTAATGATTTGGACGCAATAAAGAAAAATGTAGAAAGTTTATCAGACGTGAAGTTGACTGCCGCACCTGGAGAAAAGCATCAATATAGTAATGCTAATTTTTCAATTCTCGGTGCTCTCATTGAAGAAGTTACAAATCAAACCTATTCTGAGTACATGGAGAAACAAGTTTTTACACCATTAGGAATGAAATATGCTGCTGCTGATTATAGAGCCGCATATAAAAAAGGATATGCAGCTGGTTACCAGTCATGGTTAGGATTCCCTCGAAATAGTGCAGTAACATATGATAACGGAGGCGCACCATATGGATACCTAACCGCAAGTGCAACAGACATGATCCAGTACATTAGGTTGCTTAGCCAGCGCGATAGTAATATTTTTTTAAGTGAAAAAACAATGAATCTATATTTGTCCCCTTATGTTCAAACTGGTGAACATCGATATTATGGTCTTGGTGTAAGACTCTCCAATCCAAACTCTAAAGATGAAATGATATGGCATTCGGGTTCTACTCCTGATTCACGTGCAGAAGTATTTTTTATACCAGAAACCGGTTGGGGAGGTGTGATTCTTACTAATAAGAATCATATTTTAGAAGAAGAGGGACTTATATACCTAAAACAAGGGATTATCAATATATTAAATGGAGATGAACCGTTGGATATACCTCAATCCAGTCCTATTGTTCAATTCATTTTAATAGGGATTATTGCCTTGCTCCTTGTAATGTCCATTTATCTGCTTGTAAAGATTAAGTCAGGAAAAACTCGTAAAACAAAGGTATGGTGCGTCTCCGGAATTATTCTATTAGTTATAGCTGTTGCTATAATTCCGTTACTAATCTATAGTACAGGATCTCCATGGCATACGATAAAAGTATTTGCTGCAGATATTGCATTATTAACTATAATAATGGTTATCTTGATGGGGTTAAACGGTATATTATCAATATATATTTCATTAAAAAGATCCAAGGAAGGCTTTTAGCAAAACTCGCTACTATCCATCTCGGCTATTATTTTTCATGCAAATTAATTAATCATATTTTGAAAATGGCGTAGTCGCAAAACAATGGTAAGGCAATCACTACTTACGGTTTAGGCCGTGAAGAGTTTCAAAACAACTGTAAAAAAACATTTGCTTGAAATTGCTAACCTTTTGTTAACGCATCCTTTAAAAAAACGGTAAATTATCGTTAAAGATGTTACCGCCCACAACATCTAAGATGAGGCTGCTCAAGAGTTCACTCAACTTTCGGGAGACCTCTTTTTTTTTTATCCTTTTTGTTCCCCATGTTTGAAATGGCCCAACTACATTCCTATTGTCTTTTAGTCATCCATACCGACATTTGTTGTGCAATAAATTCAGAGCTATGTTGTTTTCCGTCACGAATCCACCACATTATTATCCCTAGAATGGATGAGGCAATAATATCTTTTGAAACAGCATCTTCTGTTACTATTTTTTGAAGATCGCGTCTAGATTGAACGATATCCACAATAAAGTTATGGAGCTTTTTCTGAAATGCCTTCTCTTCGAATAACACTGCTAAAAACTTTCGATGTTGATAAAAATAATCCAAAAAGGCAAGCAACTGTTCATCTAAATCTACAGGTTGTAGTTGTAAAAGTGGTAATAATTTCTTTGACAGGTCGTCTAAAATATCATAAACGATATGCCTCATTAAATCTCGCAAATCTAAATAATGTAAGTAGAATGTGGCACGATTTAATTCAGCTTTTGCTGTAACTTTTTGAACCGTTAAATCCTGTAAATTTTGTGTTTCAACTAATAATGATATAGCAGCTTCTTTTAATAAACGCTTGGAACGAATGGCCCTGGGATCTTCTTTTTTTGCAGACATTTTTACACCTTCTTTGTCTATTAAGCTAAGAATTTTACAACACAATAATAGAAATTGTTGCATAATTGACATTACATTAAAAAATGTTGGTGGTTTCTGGATATAAAAGTTGTTACAATCAATTTTATCGTCAGAGTGTTGATAAAGTAAAGGGGAGGTCTATATGGTTCAACAAATAAATAAGAAAGTATTACTTTTCGTCTTGTTGCTCGGGGGTTTTTTATCCATTTTAAACCAAACGCTATTAAATATTGCATTAAGTGAATTTATGAAGATATTCGGTGTTGGTCCAACAACTGTGCAATGGCTAGCAACAGGATTCATGCTCGTTAACGGTGTATTAATTCCTGTAACAGCATTTTTAATGAAGCGTTTTTCAACACGTCAATTATTTATTAGCTCGATGCTATTATTGCTTTTTGGTTCTGTATTTTGTGCGATTGCAACAAGCTTTTCAGTATTATTAATTGGACGGATGATCCAGGCTGCGGGTGCAGGTATAATCATGCCGCTCATGATGAGTGTCGCTATGTTTATCTTCCCACCTGAAAAAAGAGGAAGCGCAATGGGTCTATTAGGGCTAGCAATGATTTTCGCACCTGCAATAGCACCAACATTATCTGGCTTCGTGATTGAATATGTATCATGGCGTTGGTTGTTTATTGGACTAATCCCACTAGTCGGGATTGTCATTCTATTAGCATTCAAATATTTAATCAATGTATCTGAAGGGTCGAAAGCAGATTTGGATGTACTTAGTGTCATTCTATCAACAATTGGTTTTGGGCTAGTTTTATATGGATTTAGTAAAGCTGGTAGTAACGGCTGGGGCGATGCGCTGGTGTTAACAACAATTATTGTAGGTATTATTGTGTTAGTGCTATTCACCATCCGTCAATTACGCTCAAGTGATCCATTCTTAAATGTACTTGTATTCAGAAACAAGACCTTTACAATGACGTCTCTCATTAATATTATTGTAACGATGATGTTATATGCTGATATGATTTTACTCCCTATCTATTTACAAGACGGTCGAGGATTTACAGCATTTGATGCGGGACTCCTCTTATTGCCAGGAGCCATCGTGAATGCGTTCCTATCTCCTGTTACCGGAAAATTGTATGACCGATATGGAGCAAAGCCACTATTTATTATTGGGTTAATTTTTGTCATTCCTTCAATGTGGGTGGTAACCGACTTAACAGAAACAACGACATATACTTTCTTAATGATTCGGACGATTTTCTTACGTATTGGTTTAAGCTTTATTACAATGCCACTGAACACAGCAGGTTTAAATGCTTTGCCACAAAAACTTATTACACATGGAACGGCTGTAAACAATACGGTTCGACAAATTGCAGGGGCAATTGGTACAGCGGTTGTCGTTACGATTTATACATCGAAAGCGACGGAATATGCTGGCAGTTTAGTTAACCAAGGTGTGACAGAGAGAATTAAGGAATTAGCTTCAATTTTTGCTTCGGGTGAATCCTACTACTTCATGATGGGGTTAGCCATTATTGCTTTAGTGATAACTTTTCTTACACCGATAAAAAGACCTATATCTGAAAAAGTAGAAGAGATATAAAAATAAATAGAAGCTTAAAATGATATCTAAAATTAAATTGACACTTGAATGTACGTCAAGTGTCAATTTAATACAGGGTTAGTACTTTCTATTTTAAATGTAGTAACATAAAAAATTGAGATCAAAATATATCTTTATGTATTTAATAAGATAGATTTTCCTATTAAATATTTGCTTAGCAATTCTTATTTGTTAATAAGGGAGCTATAATACTTATTAATCATACATCTACGTTAAGTCATTTCTATCAGCTGCTTCAGGTGGTCTTTCCATCCAATCATTTTCAATCATGATACTCATCGCATCCTCAACATAAAAGCCAACATCAAGAATAAAACGAGAATACATCGCGGCTAAATCTCTTCTTCCGTTTACTGAAATAGAATTCGCATAAGATCTTATTTTCATAGCAAACATATCGATCTTATGGAATAACATTAATCTGTCAGAAAACGGTGCATATGAAGAGGTACTAACTAAATGATCCAATAATGAAGGTGACGGTAAGTGATCCTTTGATAATTTTTGCGAGCATTTTTCAATATGTCTGTGTGTTAAATCTCTTCCTCGAATAAAAAAATCTTTTACCTTTTCATTTTTAGCTACCTGACTAAATCCAATCAGAAGGGCTTTACTTGCTACATCACTTTCTATATTATCATTTAGATGCGCTATCTCTAACGCATGAAGATTTCGCACACCTCCAAAAAATCCATTTAAATAATCATTAGACTTAATAATTTTAACTTTTTCTGGATTTGGAATAATGGAGGGCTTCATTAATAGCCCTTTCATATTTAGAATATTAATTACTTCAATTAACAGCTTTTCTGTAGAGTTAAGACAGAAAGAAAAAAAATCTCTCACATCCTGCCTTATTACCATAGGTATTGCAATAGAATAGAGGCTAAGGCCCGCTTTACCGGCATATTTCAAATAATAAAGATAAAATTCATCCTCAAATAGCTTGGGGGCACCTAAATTTACATCTTGTTCACCAAACCCCATAGGTACTGGGAAGTTATCCTGTATAAAAATCTTTTTACTTCTTTTTACCATTGTTTCACTTAGATTCAATGCATGATTTAGGACCTTTTTTATTTCTTTATCCTTCGTATGTAAAAGATAGTAAGTGAGGACCCTTATAGACATCGAATTTCCCATATATGTCGCCCACAGTTTTCCCATTTCAGCAGATGTTAATTTCTCATTTAAAGAGTTATCTCTTAACATTGTCATACACCACTCCAGGTAGAGTATTTTTAGTATTGTTTTTATCCATTTTAGTGAACACATGACGCTGTATGAATAATATGCACCTATAAGAATTTATTATACGATTTTTTAAATGAGGAATTATCTGTAATGCAGAATATAAGGCATACAAAAAATAACCAGATGGGTTAGGTGAAAATTCATTGTAAGATCAGTTAGAATATTAAGCTCGTAGGTGGAACGATATATTTCATTCTAACTATAAGACCATTCTTTTGACGAAAAGTGTAAAGGGATTTTTTAGTTTGTCTTAAAAGTTCCTCATTCTTAAAGTAACAATATAGTAAACAAAAAAACAGTAGAATTGTACTATAATTTGTAATATTTGAAATATCAATTCCGTAATTTTCCTTTTTTTCTCTCCGTAGTACCTAGTTACTTTATCTTTGTCCCATCCATTTCACCTAGTAAAAAATCCTAGTTTCGAAATACCCTTAGAAAAATAGTACCAGACACCATTCGACACCGTTTTTAGTGCGATTGACCGCTACAAAAACAGGTGGTAAATACTTATATATAGGAATATACTTCCACATAAACTATTAGCTAGTAGAAATTACAGTAAAAAAGACTTTCCTTATATATACCTATTATTTAAAAAATATCGCTAAAAGTTAGGATTCTTCTCGAAGAAAGGAATGTAAAAGCAATGGTAGTAGTTTGCTTTTTCCTTCATGATTATAAAAATCTATCATTACATATTCAAATGCGATTTACATTATTTAGGGAAAGGGAATGAGGTACGAGGATGTTGGAGTCAAAGAGAAGAGCCATAATATTTTTTATTTTATCTTTATTATTGGCATTAACAGCGGGTTTACTTGTGTTAAAAAAGGTTCAGGCAATAAATAATAATTTAGGAACAATGGTAAAAGTATATGTAGCAAAAGGGGACATCTCATCGCGCGCAATCATTACTCCTGAAAATGTAACCACAGATGAAATCCCAAAGAAATATTTAAAAGATTACCATGTGACAAAAACTGAAGACTTACTTAATAAAGTTGCTGTAGTGCCTTTATCCGATGGCGATATGATTACGAAAAATATTCTAAAGCAAGCATCAGCGGTAGTTGAGGAAAAAAATAGATTAGTCACTTTGATGCAATCAGATCGAGTCTATTTTGATGAACCATTAGAGGCTTTAGATCGTGTAGACATCATTGTATCAGAACGATTTTCTGGAAAAGAAGAAACAAAGTTCTTTATGAAGGATGTAAAAGTAGCAAGAGTTGCAAAAGAAAAAAGTAAATTTAAAGGGATTCAAGTAGAAATTTCCCAATCACTAGTCCCCGAATTAATACATATGCAGAATTACGCGGACAGTGTACGTATCATTAAGTCGAATGTAGGACAATCCAATGAAGCCGTACAAAGTCAATTGGAAGAGAATCAAGAAGAAATAAAAGAGAACCAAGCTTCTACTGAAAATGAAGCGAAGGATGAAAAAGATAGTAATGAAAAGCAGCAAAATAATCAATCATCAACAACTAAAGAAGATTCAAAAAAACAAGACCAATCTTCAAAGGCTAATATTCCAAATGAACAGGGGCAAAAATCTGAAAAAGGCGATGAAAAAAAATAATTTCAGGGTTATGAAGAGGACTGGGGTAAGGAGAGCAAAAGTATGGAGAAATCACAAAGAATTGTCATTATTGGAGAGGAAAATGATCAATATAAATTAGTAGCAGAAAGTATTACTGAATCCTTTGAAGTTCAATTAATTGAAACACGCTATGTTCGGAATGAAGTTAAAAAGCAGGAATTAAATATAGCTATATTATTGAATAGCAAAACAGAAAATCCGATAGATACAATTCACTATATGCGAAAAGAAAATCCTAACTTAACGATTCTTTTTATTCATGATTCACAAGACTTTGAATTATATAGAGATGTAATAAGAGCAGGGGCTACAGATTTTTTAGTTATCCCTGATGAATTGCCTTTATTGAATGATAAATTAAATAGCATGTTTTTACAAAGAAAGACAATGACAGAACTAGCTGCTACCTCGGGAACATTTCAGAGGGGGAGCGGTCAAGTCTTTGCATTCTATAGTGGAAAAGGTGGAAGTGGTAAAACCTTTTTAAGTTCATTGTTTGCTCAAACATTGAAATTAGAATCAACTGCACAGGTACTATATATAGACTTAAATCTTCAATATGGAGGAGCGGAAACGTTTCTTGGTATGGAAAGTAGTCGCTCAATCATTGATTTGAAACCAGTTATTCGAGAAATAAATGAGCATCATATACGCAATGTAGCAGAAAAAGAAACGCATTCAAAACTTGATGTACTATTAAGCCCACGTGATGCGGAATTAGCAGAAAGTATAGATTCAGAATTCATTGAGAGCCTATTAAAGGCATGTCGTAGGAGCTATGATTTTGTCATTGTTGATATTCCTTCATATATGGATGAGGTAGGGGCAGCTGTTTTAGAGGATGCTGATCGAGTATATTATGTGATGACTTTAGATACACCGGCAATCAAGGGATTAAAACATGTAGAAGTACTATTTCAACGATTAGGTATTATTACAAATGATCGCATGGATATTGTGATTAATAACTCAGGTAGTGAAAACGAGTTAACAAAGAAGGATTTAGAGAAGTTTGTTAAATATCCTATAACTGCTCAAATACGCAGAGATGCAAAAGGCGTTCTTTCAGCAATAAACCAAGGGAATCCTATACGTAAGGAACCAAAGGAAAAGAAGCTGATTCCTGCTGCAAAGGACATACAAAAATGGGTAACCTCGATGTTGAAATAATGGCCAATTTCTTTATAAGAAGGGGGAAATGAACATGTCTTTATTTCGACGGAAAATCGATCGGCCAGAAGTAGAGGAAGCTATATCCGATGTGAATGTTCAACCATTTAACCCATATATTGATCAGTTAGTGGAACATTATAAATCTAGGTTATTGACAGAAACGAATCTAGAAACACTAATTAGTCTAGCAGAAGGTGAGAAGCGGTTAACTATTGAAAGATTGATTAATCAGTTTTTATCGGAGGAAAAAGTAGTTATTCCACGTACAGATAAGGAACTACTTTTAACTAGATTAATAGATGAAAGTGTGGGCTTTGGTCCACTTGAACCCTTTTTAAAGGACGATGAAATTACGGAAATACTAGTCAATGGACCGGATGAAGTATTTATTGAAAAAAGCGGAAGATTAGAGAAAGCAGGAGTTAAATTTAGAGACGAATCACATGTTAGACATATTATTGATCGCATTGTTGCTCCATTAGGAAGAAGAATTGATGAAAGTTCACCGATGGTTGATGCCAGATTACCAGATGGAAGCCGTGTAAATGCTGTTATTCCACCGATAAGCTTGAATGGAACCCTGATCTCGATCAGGAAATTTAGAAAAGTACCTTTTGAGATGGTGGATTTAGTTGAAAATGGAACATTAACAGAGGAAATGTCTTTATTTTTAGAGGCCCTTGTTCAGGTAAAAATGAATATTCTTATTTCTGGAGGGACAGGGAGTGGTAAAACTACATTATTGAATGCAGTAGCAAAAGCTATTCCTGAGTATGAACGGGTTATAACGATTGAGGATTCTGCAGAATTAAGACTAAATCGAGCAAGTGTTGTTGGATTAGAAGCTCGGCCACCCAATGTTGAAGGGAGAGGGGATGTTACCATACGTCAGTTGGTTAAGAATGCACTTCGTATGAGACCCGATAGAATAATCGTTGGGGAAGTACGTGCTTCAGAAGCTTTTGATATGCTACAGGCGATGAATACAGGACATGAAGGATCATTAACAACTGTCCATGCGAACTCACCAGCAGATGCAATTAATCGTGTAGAAGGTATGGTTGTGATGGCAGGAATGGATTTACCGACACATATTATTCGTGAATACATCGTTGGTGCGCTTGATTACATCATTCAAGCCGATCGTTTAAGTGATGGAACACGAAGAATTACTAATATATCAGAAGTCTATGTGGATGAGAATAATAAAATACAAGTCCATGATATTTTTAGATTTCAAAGAACAGGCATCAATTCTAAAGGGCAAATTCAGGGGATATTCACTGCAACAGGTACGATTCCTAAATGTCTCGAACGATTTACGATCAATGGTATTCAAATGGATCCAGCTATTTTCGAACCAAAAGGGGGGATTGTTTATGAGTACAGCAGTGTCCATCCTGTATAGCCTGGCCGTCTTATTCCTCTTGTGGGCATTTTATATTTATCTAGGATATCGTTCAAAAAAGCGGGCATGGGGAAATAAAGTGAATGAATGGTTCCCTGAGGAAAAAAGAAAAAGCTTTATTAGTGTGGTCGGTGACCGATTTGATCAATCAAAACAAGCAGAGGCCCTATCCAATAAATTGATTGGTGCTAATGTGCCACTATTACCATCAGAATATTTGGGAATTCATTTTTTAGGTTTTTTTATCCTGTTCATTTTATTAGGGAAATTTTTTAAAACTTCAGCAAGTATAAACATACTTATTTCAATAGGTATTCTAATAGGTGCCCACTTCCTTATGTTCTATTTGAGAAAAAATAAGTACGAGGAAAGGTTTAATGACCAATTATCAGATATATGTAGATTACTAGGAAGTGCAGCAAAATCTGGATTGACTATCAGCCAAGGAATCGATTTAGTCTCTAAAGAGATACCAGCACCAGCTGGTAAAGAATTCAAAGGAATATCCAATCAGTTAAAGCTCGGGGTTCCTTTAGAAATTGCTTTACGATCAATCCAAAAAAGAAATAAGTCTCGCGATTTTCAATTATTTATTTCAACCATCCTTATTCAAACGAAAACCGGAGGTAATTTAGCTGCAACCTTGGAAACCATGTCCAATACGTTAGAAGATAGGAAAATACTTAATCAGACTATTAAGACGATGACATCTGAGCAAAGATATGTATCATTTATTGTTCCTGCTTTGCCAATCTTTATTCTACTAGTAATGAATAATGTGGTGGATGGATTTACAGATCCATTGTGGACATTACCAGGAATTATTATTTTAATATTATTCCTTTTAGGAATTATCATTTCGTTTATTCTCATAAGAAAAATCTCTGATATAAAGGTGTAAGTGTATGGATGCTCTTATTATATTAATGATCATTTTATTCTGGTTTACTATTTGGATGGCTATTCGTCATTATTACGTATTTTCTAGAGAAAAGCGTGAGCTGCTTGAGCATATTTCAGATGTAACCTATACAGATGTTTTTGAAAAGAAAACAAAAAAGAAAAATCGACGAGGCCTGCTTATTCAGAAGCTAACTAAATATGCGGAAGATTTCTCAGATTTAGGACAGAGAGTCAATTTTTTTAGCGAAAATCATGATGTGGAAAATTGGTTGAGAAAGTCAGGTAATTCTTACAATCTAACTGTTGAGCGATTTCAGGGATTGAAAATCTTTTTACTTATCGTTGGATTCTTTGTAGGAGTGTTATCCCTAATTATTGGTTTGCCATTTTCACAATACTCAATTATATTTCTGCCGATTTTAGGTTATTTCTTACCTATTATAATCGTACGTAATCAAGCAAAAAAGAGGCAACAATTGATTAGAAAGGATTTACCTGACTTTTTAGATACGATTAGTACTAGTCTTCAAGCTGGTATTAATCTAGATCAGGCATTGAGGGAGGTGATTCGTTTTTTCGATGGACCTCTAAGAGAAGAATTTTCTCGATTTAATTATGAAATTGAATTAGGCGTCCAGAGAGAAACTGCTTATCGGAATCTGTTATCGAGAAATGATAATACTGAGTTTCAGAGTCTTATCAAGTCACTTATACAAGGTCAAAACTTAGGGGTACCTATTGCTACGACGTTTAAAATTCAAGCTGAAGATATGAGAAAACTGAGAGAAGAACAAGTGAAAGAATTAGCAGCGAAAGCCTCACCGAAAGTGACACTAGTAACAACATTTATTGTTGCACCTGTTTCGATATTGATGATTGCCGGACTAATGATATTAAACATGATATATGGGGAAAATAGTATTTTTAATATGCTTCAATAATCTAGCAATCTTATTAAATTGTAGTACTAATAAAATACAGATAAAAAATGTGGAGGATGACAATATGAAAAAATTAAGGGCTTTTTTATTAAAGACAAATATGAGATTTAGTAATTTGGTGAATAACCAAAAGGGTTCACAAACACTTGAATGGATTGGTATTGCTGCTGTTGTAGTTATTGTAGTTGGATTAATCTCAACGGCATTCTCTTCAAATACTGAATTTGGAACGACTGTCCTAGATAAATTTAAAGGCTGGATTGAAAAAATGGGAGGGGAATAATTTTTGGTGCAAAGGAAAGTTCAATACAGAAAACTCACTCTACTAATATTACTAATAATCGTTCTAGTATTGGCTGGTTGTAGTCAAAAAAATGTAGATAATAGTAGCGAAGACCACCACGAGAAAAAACAACCTAAAAATGAACAAAGTGTAGAAAGTAGCAGGAACGTAAGTAAACAAGAAACTACAACGAAAATATTCGACAACTTGCCAGAACTTCCTACAACTGCGGAGGATTTAATTACACAATCCCCAGGAAAATTTGCGGATCAAGAAATATTGTCTGACGAAATTGCATCAAAAGTAAAGGAGGAAATTAAGGATTTACCTCCTTTAAACGAAAATCCTAGTGAAGAAGAGTTAAATGAGTATATGAAATATATTTATTCACTTGTTGCTACGGATTTTCAGGACCCCAATGATCTGCTTAATAAATGGGAATTTTCTATGTCAGGAAATCCAGATTTACCTGAATCACGTTTTCAGTTTAAAGACAATTATAATATTGAAATTATTTTAGATTCAAGTGGTAGTATGGCAAATACAATTAATGGAAAAACCATGATGGATTTAGCCAAAGAATCTATCAATAATTTTCTATCAAGTTTGCCTAAAGAAGCAAATATATCGCTTAGGGTTTACGGACATAAAGGTTTTGGAGCCGATTCTGATAAAGCATTATCATGTTCAAGTATAGAACAAGTTTATGGTTTCGGTCCGTACAAGCAAACTGAGTTCAATCAATCATTGAATAAGTTTAAACCCAGTGGCTGGACACCTATCGCGAAAGCATTAGAGGAATCTAAGCAGTCATTAGCTAAATTCGATGCTAAAACAAATACAAATCTTATTTATTTAGTAAGTGATGGGGTTGAAACTTGTGATGGAGATCCTGTGAAGGTCGCAAAATCATTTGCCTCATCTAATGTTGCACCTATTATTAATGTCATTGGATTTAATGTAGATTCCGAAGCCCAGAAGCAACTGAAGCAAGTTGCAGAAAGTGCAAATGGAATCTATACCACTGTTACAAGTGGTGATCAATTGAAAAAGGAATTTCAACGTGCAGAAGAGGTACTTAAGAATTGGGAGAGATGGAAAAAAGATTCAATAAGAAGTGCAGAGGCTCTTCGAGTGGATAATAGTTTTGATATTTTAGGACTTACTAATGACTGGGGTTATAGAGCAACTAGGCAAAATTTGAATATTGGTTATATGCTATCCATTCTAAGAGATGAAGGTAAGATTACATTTAAGCAAGAAGATCAACTGAAAAAGATCAGAAAAAATATTGGAGAACTAGTGATTCAAACAAAAAAGGAAATGGAGGAAAATTTAAAGGAAATTAATATTAAAGAAATAGAAGATCTCAAGAAAAAGATCAATGAAAAATATAATACTAATACTCAACAATAATCAGGCAGCGGTGGTGATTGAATCATAAGTGAAATGAGTGGTACAGGTGAAAAAATTTATTGGTAGAATACTAGTTTTTTTTGCTTTAATTCTCGTACTTCTTCAAGCATTTTCTGTCCCGATCATTGCAGCAGCAGCGAAGCCTTGGACAGGAACACCATGGACAGGGAACTCCTGGAGTAGTGAAGGTTGGAGCGCAGACGGTTGGTCAGGAAATTCATGGGAAGGTTCATCTTGGTCAATTCCTCCTTTCTCAGGTAATCCGTGGGACGGGAACGGATGGAATAATAGTGATTGGGACGGAACTTCATGGAGTAGCACCCCATGGTATCTTAATCCATGGATGAATAATGGTTGGAACTCCACAGGTAATCCAAATGGAAATGGCTGGGGAGGTAATGGTTGGAACTCCACAGGCAATCCAAATGGAAACGGCTGGGGAGATAATGGCTGGAACTCCACAGGCAATCCAAATGGAAACGGTTGGGGAAATAATGGCTGGAATTCCACAGGCAATCCAAACGGGAACGGTTGGGGCAATAATGGTTGGAACTCTACAGGTAATTCCAACGGAAATGCGTGGAACTCTTCAGGCAACCCAAATGGGAATGGATGGAATGGACAGGGTGGAAATGGTAACCCTTGGAATAACCCCAATTACGCTTATGACCCAATGAATCCATTGGGACCTAATTTTCCATCATATTTTCCTTCATCGGGTAGTAGTGCCGGTGGTGGAGGCGGAAGTGGTGGTTTTGGCGACCCAAACTCCATATTAGATATTAATTTACCGTATGGATATGAAGTTGCAAAATACGTTGGTAATGATATTATCGGCGGTCAAATAGGAATGATCGGTGACTTCATGGGAAACCCTAATCAATTTCCTGCAGGATCGGCTGGGAAATTTTACACTAATTTAGTGTTAAATGGTGTAAAAGTAGGGATGGGAGATAAGACCCCATGGTATATTAATGGTGCCTCCGAAACGGTGGATGCTTATTCAAAAGTTAAAGATGGTTCTACAGCAGCAATGAAACTTTACAATACACTTAATCCTGCTGGAACTATTGGAAGCACTCAAACTCGAGGCGCCATTACTGGATTAAATGTGGGGGCAGTTTCTAAGTTCAACGTAGTTACGTCTGCTATAGGTGCAGGTTATGGAGCTTTCGAAACTGGCTTTAAAGGTGCAAAAGCAATAGACGTCTTAAAAAGCAATGCTGATTCATCTAAAAAGGTATCCGCTGTTGCAGATGCAACGGCAAGCTTAGGTGAGACAATGATGAATGCAGGAGTTGTTCTAGAATACTTCCCTGGTACCCAGGTTGCAGGAACAGTATTGATTGCAGGGGGTGCAGTGATTTGGGGAGCTTCTAAATTAACTAAACTAGCTGCAGACAATTGGGATAAAATTGTAAAAGTAAAAGACAAAGCTGCTAAGGCAATTAGTAATGGATGGAAGAAAGTAAAAGGTTGGTTTAGCTAAGAAAAAGGGGTTGTCTAAAAAAGCAACTTTGGCAGATATCTAGTAGACAGCCCCTTTTAATAAAGTTATAAGCCAAAAAAAAAGGTGATTTTAGATGATGGAAGTCGAAAAATTGATAAAAGAAGTAAAAAAGTATAAAAGGTTGTTTGAAGACTACGCATTAAATCCTTTCTCATATGAAATTAATGGAAATAAATATTATCTTGTTACATACAAAAGGAAAGAAGTAGAAACAGGCTATGCCGTGATCTCATTAGAAGGTCATTTAAAAGATGAATATCTACAAGCTCTTCCAAAATTGGTTTTATTCTCAGGAGCATCGGGGAATATTTTTAGAGAGATTGGATCTCGGGCAAGTGTGGGTCCAGAATTTTTCACCGACATTATTAACCCAGTAGAAGAATATTTAAAACATCACATAAATAGTTCAAATGAAACGTTAATAGAGGGCTTGAAATTATTCATTGATTTAAGAAAGTCCCATATTGAATCGATTGATCTTTATAAAAAATATGAAAAATTCTATGATAGTAAAATATTGAAGGAAAATGTTATATCGGATAATGATATTGAGTATACACTTGAGGTTGTTTTTAAGGCTGACATGTTACAGTATAACCACAGTAGTTCAGTGTATAAGAATATAAAGTTATTAGAACAATTTAGAGATGAAATATATAAAATCAATTTGGATAAAAAAATTCCAAATGAAAGCAGAAAGTTCTTGAAGGGAATGCTTCAATATAGTGAAAAATTAGGTAATGAATTAAAAAAATTTGAATTTGAAAAAAGTATACAGAGTCTAACAACTGAAGAACAATTAACAAAAAAGAAAATAGAGGTTCAAAAAAGTGCTGCGGAATTTCAAGAAAAGGTAATGAAGAATTTAAGGCACCCGTTAAATATATAAGATGAGGGATATTATGGAGAAGCCATTTAAATATGCGATAGCATTATTTACAAGTAAGTATGAAAAAATTCTATTATTAATTGCAATTATCCAAATTCCATTGTTAGTTTTCCATTTGTTTCTTACTAATTTTATTTATGCAGTTACACCTTTTAATGGAACAATTCATTCAGCAGGAGATACCTATTATGGATTTTTAACCTTATTACTCTATTTATATGCTCAAATTCCATTCATTAAGTTAACATATAATGACTACATGGGACATGAGAAGCCTCTGAAAAATGCCATATATACTTTTTTAGTGCAAGGCTTTAATATTTTTATATTTGCTATAGTATTGTCTTTTTTGACAACAATCGGTTTTATGCTTTATATATTGCCAGGATTAATTCTCTTTTCAATATTTATACCAGCCCCTATTATTGCTGTGATTGATAATAAATCTGTTTGGAAATCATTAAAAGAAACAATTACTATCTATAAAAAACATTGGCTGAAACTATTACTCTATATTTTGGTGTTTGGGTTATTTGAATTAGCCATTGGAATCGTTCTTAATCAATTGATATTGGGTATAACGACTTCGTATGCTGCATTAGTCATTTCACAAATCTTTTTAAATACTTTATTCTATCCTTTTTTTATCGTTTTACTTACTTCCAGCACCATTAAGTGGAGAGAAAATTTAAATATGCTTAATGTGGAAGATCATAGTACAGCATTGTAAGAAGTTTAAATAAAGGAGAGCTTTGCTATGAGGTTAATGAAGAAAATACTTAAAAAAGAAGACGGGTCAGCGACCATTGAATTTCTAGGAATGATCCCATTTGTTTTGATTCTTGTTGCAATTATTTGGCAGTTTGGAGTTACTATACATGCCGTTGTCGTAGCAAAGTCAGCCGCTAATGAGGCTGCAAAAGTTTATTCACTTACACAGGATACAAATGAAGCATCAGATGCTGCTAAGAAAATTGTAGATATGAATGGAGATAACATTAGCTTTCAGGATACTTCAATACCTCCAGGAAAGAAATTCAAAGCTACTGTCAATGTAAAAATAAACTATATATTTCTTCCTAAAAAGCTCTTTGGTGGAAGAACACCATCATATTCCTTTTCCTCATCTGCAAGTGGGAGGACGATTGATTAATGAACAAATTTAATAAAATCATAAAAAATGAAGAAGGAAGTATGACTCTACTCTGGATTGGTGTATTAGGAGGGATGATGGTTTTATTTTTATTCGTTCTTAATTTATCAAAGGTTCTTGCAGTGAAGGAGCATGCAAACACAACCTCACAACAAGCAAGCTTCGCTGCTACTTCAGTTATTTATGATAATCTTAGTCCATCCATAAGTAGTTATGATAATTACATCTTAAGTCTGAATCTCGATCCTCTACCAAAATTACTTTCTGAAAAAATAGCTGAAATGGAGTCAAGTATCCGTAGTAATCCCAGATATAGAGATTATAGTAGTAATGAAATCAGTTTAGAAGCAATGGATCGTGCTATAACAAGTGAATTGAGTGGTGGCTTTGAACCTGAACTTCTAAAGAATTTGCTAGAAAGTGCATTACAAAGCGCTGTTCCAACAATGATAAGTGTGGCTAGAGACACTATTGCTGAAAATAAGGGGAATATAGATGAAGCGAAAATTAGATTAAAGGATAATCGGATTTATATAAGAGCCTCTAACGACTTTAATGCTACAGCTTATGATAAATATATCAAGGGGTTTCGAAAAAAACTATTTCAAGAATCAGCTGGACCAGAAATAGGTTTTCTATCCAGTCTGACACTAGGTATTTCTGATAATTGGATCCCTCTGGGGGATGAAGAGATTACATGGGAAGAGAATGATTAATAGAATTGGGGAGATTTCTTCACCAAAGGACTGAGTATAAAAATTTTTTTAGAAATAATGAAGTTTCCTCTTGTTTCTATAAGTGGTTCTTTTCTTATGGAGTTTCCAGCTCTTTTCACAGAGAAATGAAAGGTGCAATGGTCTTCAGGCGCTAGTTTGTTTGAGAAAAAAGCCTTTCTTATTTAATGATATTTTAAAATGGTAATAGGGAATCTAGAGTTAAATGGTGAATGAAGTATTAATACTTTTTATAACGACCGTGATTCTTACGTTTCCTATACTATAGTTTGAAATAAAAGGACCAAAGAATTGTGCGGAATATTAGTACAGTTCTTTTTTTATATTTATATACTAATGATGAAACAGAATATAACGATAAACCGTAAAAGAAAGATATAGCAAGGAGTTATTCAATTAACATAGGGAGATGGGATAATGTCAAAACAGGAGAGGAAATGGAGAAGGATTTATTTCTGGTTAATGATTTTTATCTATTGTATTTATGGACCAGTTGAAATTCTAGAGTATGTATTAGATGATGGGAATTTCCCGTTAAGTTTTATCTTTGTAGGACTTGCAATACCTTTTATACGGAAAAACCATTTAAACAAGTTTAATGAATAACTACATTTAATCAACAGGTGGGGAAGGAACTATTTGAGTTCCTTTCTAGTTTCTCCCTAATAGCTGTAATATAAAAAGATTTATAGTTTTTGGAAAGTAGGAGAGAATATGCAATTACTAAAACGTTTATTTATATGTATAGGATGTACTTTATTATTATTAATTGTAGGTTGCTCATCAGAAACGGAGACATCCACTAAAAAGGTAAAGACCTCGAATATTAAAACTGTAGATAGAAAGCCAAAGGGATCAGAGTTAATTAAAGAAATTGAAGATATTACTATACCAAATACGATTGAGGAATGGAAAAAGATAAAACCTGGAAAGCTTTCGGTAAATTTTGATTATAATCATGAAACCTCTGCATGGCCAGCTTCTGTCGATGAGGTAAAAGAGGGATTCATTACAGAAATGGAAAAAGTGCTACAGGAGTCAAAAGATGAAGATCTAGTATTTAAATCACTTATCTATTTATTAGGCAGTAATATTAATCAACAATTATTAGAAGAACAAATTACGTATAAAGCTAATTTTGATCTTCCCTATCTACCTGAACCCGAAGAAGAAACGGTAAAAGAGCAAAAGAAAGGTACGCCATCAAAAGCAATCATCTTGTTAGATGCGAGCTCCAGTATGATTCTCAAGGTAGATGGTGAACAAAAAATGCAAATTGCCAAGACAGCTGTACGAAGATTTGCGAAAACGATTGGTGCGAAAAGTAATGTATCCTTATATGTTTATGGACATGCGGGTACACAAGAGGATAAGGATAAAAAAATTTCTTGTTCTACCATTGATGAGGTTTATCCAATGGATAAGTATGAAGAAAAGGCATTTTCTGAGGCGGTAGATCATGTACAAGCGAAAGGATGGACACCACTTGCCAATGCAATCAAGAAAGTTCGTGAAGATAATCAGGGTTCATCCGAAGCTATTATTGTATATATCGTCAGTGATGGTGCGGAGACATGTGGAGGAGATCCTGTTCAAGAAGCGCAGAAATTTGCCAAAGATTCTACACATAAGGTAAATATTATTGGTTTTAATGTTGATAAAAAATCGGAGGACCAATTAAAAGCAGTAGCAGAGGCAGGTAATGGAGAATACTTAAAAGCTGACAATCCTGATGAGCTTAATCAAGGTATTTCAAATAAATGGGTTCCACCTGGCTTCTTAGATATTATAGGAAAACAATGGTCTTCACCGAAAGTGGGCACCGCATCATGGGGACCATTAAATCATGTACAAATGAAATTTTATAGCATCGATTCGGGAATGTTTGTTGAGCAAATTAGATTTGATAGTGCCATTACATTATTGGCAAATGAGAAAATGATATCAGAAGAGCAAAAGCTAAGGCTAAAGGAAAAGCTCAAAAACTATGAAAAACAGCTAAAAAATTTGAATAAACACTTACTTGATCAAAAAGAAAAGGAAATTAATGAAGATGCCGATCGAATTGACCAACAAATTAATGATTGGGTAAAACGGATGGAGGAATTAAAAAGGCAACAACTATAGAAAATTACATGTTCTTATACCAAAACTTTATAGGTTATAAAAGAGCACATTTCTGTTTTCTGTGAGTGATGTTTATTATATAAGTTTAATATAATCAAAAGAGCCAATGCTTTATTTCAAAGGACATTGGCTCTTTGTTTTATTTAAATTCATCTACATCAATTTTGCATTCCTGCAGAGGAACCACTTTTGTCTTTTTAATCAATTTATAGCCTAACCACATTACAATAAATAATGGAATTCCTAGATAAGCGGCAATGAGATCCATCCAATCAATTTTATCAGCGAGGAAAGCTTGATAGTCTTGAGCTAAGATGACAATTAGTCCAACTAAAAAGGCGAAGATAGGACCAAATGGATAGAGCTTCGCTCGATAAGGCAGCTCCTCTAGTGAATGTCCCTGTGCTAGAAATGCTTTACGAAAGCGATAATGACTTGCAGCGATTCCTAACCAAAAGATGAAGCCTGTAATCCCAGCTGCATTTAATAGCCACATATAGATGGCTCCGTCTCCAAATGCAGAGGCAAGGAAGGCAAGCATCCCTACTAAAGTAGTTGCAACGAGTGCAGCGACAGGAACTCCGCGTTTATTTAATTTGCCGAACAGCTTTGGTGCTTGTCCTTCCTTAGCCATGGCATATAGGATTCTTGTCGATGCATAAAGGCTTGAGTTACCGGCTGATAATACAGCAGTTAAAATGACAGCATTCATTAAAGAGGCAGCAAAGGCTAATCCGGCCTTTTTGAATACTAAAGTGAACGGACTAACCATAATATCATCACTTTGTAATGTTTCAGTTGTATAAGGAATAATTAAACCAATAACAATAATGGCTAAAACATAAAATAAAAGTATTCTCCAAAATACGCTTTTAATTGCTTTAGGTACATTCTTTCTTGGATCTTCGCTTTCACCAGCAGCTACACCTACAATTTCCGTCCCTTGGAAGGAAAATCCTGCAGTGAGAAATACACCTATGACAGCTAAAAATCCACCGTGAAATGGGGCATCGCCGATTGTGAAATTTTTAAAACCGACTGCTTCACCTTTCATAATTCCAAAAATCATTAGAAAGCCGACGATGATAAAAATGATAATCGTAGCAACTTTAATGAAGGAAAACCAGTATTCCCCTTCACCATAACCTTTAACGGAAAGAATATTAATACCAAATATGATGATAATAAACAATCCACTCCATAACCAGGAAGGACTGTCAGGAAACCAGAATTTCATTACTAATGTTGATGCAGTCAGCTCGGTTGCAAGGGTAATTGCCCAGCTATACCAGTAGTTCCAACCTAAGGCAAACCCGAGTGCAGGATCGATAAACCGAGTAGCATACGTACTAAATGCTCCGCTTGTAGGCATGAATGAAGCAAGCTCACCAAGGCTTGTCATAATAAAATACACCATAACACCGATAATAAGATAGGCGAGTAATGCCCCACCGGGGCCTGCTTGATAAATGGCCGAACCGCTTCCTAGAAATAATCCAGTACCAATGGATCCTCCGAGTGAAATCATCATTAAGTGTCGTGCTTTTAAACTGCGTTGCAATCCTCCATTATTGATGGTGTTAGTTTGTTTCCCCATCTATAGGTCCCCTCAATTCTTTTAAATATACGATCTATTTAAAGTGAATAATTATTAGTATGATTTTATATAAATACTATTTAACAATATCATAAATGGTATGAGTTGAAAATGGAAAGCTGTATTTTTTACCATTCCGATGAATAATATTACAAATTATATACTTTTTTAGAATAGTAAAAAAATTCTTTTTATTACTATATTATATCTTTGTTGATTTTTCAATAGGAATCGGAGAGGATTTTTCCCTATTTTATGAATTTGTTGTACAATAGTGACGAGATTGTCTATAGGGGGAGTAGGCTGATGAAAAAGGCTCTGATTAATATCGATTATACATATGATTTTGTTGCAGATGCAGGGAAATTAACCTGTGGAAAACCAGGTCAGGATATTGAAGGTACGATTGTACAGTTAACCAGTGAGTTTATTCAATCAGGTGATTATGTTGTTTTTGCCATTGATTGTCATCAAGAGGGAGATACACTTCATCCAGAGACAAAATTATTTCCACCGCATAATATAAAAGGAACCGCTGGTCGAAATTTATTTGGAGCCTTACAGAATGTGTACGAACAACATAAATATGATGGAAATGTACATTATATGGATAAGACACGATATAGTGCGTTTGCAGGCACTAATTTAGATATTCAGCTTAGAGAACGAGGAATCGAGGAACTTCATCTTTGTGGGGTTTGTACAGATATTTGTGTGCTACATACAGCGGTAGATGCCTATAATAAAGGCTTTAAAATCGTTGTTCACAAGAATGCAGTGGCTAGCTTTAATGATGCAGGGCATCGTTGGGCATTAGAGCATTTTGAAAATACATTAGGGGCAAAAGTTCTTTCTTAGGGGCGGCAAAAGGAGTGCGTTTTAATGGTAAAATTATATAGTGATGATAGTTTCGGGCTTCATACCGATTTGTATCAAATTAATATGGCAAAGACGTATTGGGACGATGGAATACATGAACGTAAAGTAGTATTTGAAGTATTTTTTAGGAAGTTGCCGTTTGAAAATGGCTATGCTGTTTTTGCTGGTTTAGAGCGAATGGTTGAATATTTACGAGATTTTCATTTTTCAGAGACTGATATTCAGTATTTACGTGAAGAATTGCACTATGATGAAGAATTTTTACAATATTTAAGTCAGATGCGATTTACTGGTACTATTCGTGCTATGCGAGAAGGTGAGCTTGTTTTTGAAAATGAACCGATGATTCATGTGGAAGCACCTTTGGCACAAGCACAAATTATTGAAACAGCTATACTTAACATTGTGAATTACCAAACATTAATTGCGACAAAGGCAGCTAGAATTAAAAATGTAGTTGGAGAAGAAACCGTACTAGAATTTGGTACAAGAAGAGCACATGAGATGGATGCAGCGATATGGGGAACAAGAGCTGCCTATATAGGTGGATTTGATGCAACGAGTAATGTAAGAGCAGGTAAAAGATTTGGTATTCCTGTATCTGGTACTCATGCACATGCAATGGTACAAGCATACAGAGATGATTATACCGCTTTTCATAAATATGCAGAGAGTCATCGTGATTGTGTCTTCTTAGTCGATACATATGATACTTTAAAATCAGGTGTACCGGCTGCAATTCAAGTAGCAAAGGAGCTAGGGAATAAAATAAATTTCATTGGTATCCGTTTGGACAGTGGTGATATGGCCTTTCTATCCAAAGCTGCAAGAAAAATGCTAGATAAAGCAGGCTTCACCAAGGCGAAGATTGTGGCATCCAGCGATTTGGATGAATATACAATTCTCCATATGAAATCCCAAGGAGCGAAAATTGATATATGGGGTGTTGGTACGAAGCTCATTACTGCATATGATCAACCGGCATTAGGTGCCGTATATAAAATGGTTTCTATTGAGGATGAAAATGGAATTATGCAGGATACGATAAAAATTTCCAGTAATGCTCAAAAGGTAACAACACCAGGTTTGAAAAAGGTTTATCGAATTATTAATACAAACACTTATAAATCAGAAGGTGACTATATTGCTTTACAGGATGAGGATGTTCAAGCGCAAGAAAAGCTGAAGATGTTCCATCCTGTTCATACTTATATTAGTAAAACAGTAACTGATTTTGAAGCAAGGGACTTACATCACGATATTTTTGTCAATGGAGAATTTGTTTATAAATTGCCGGAACTAAAAGAAATTCAAGGGTATACAAAAGAGAGCTTAGGCTTGCTTTGGGAAGAATATAAACGTTCTTTAAATCCTCACGAATATCCAGTGGATTTGAGTCAAAAGTGCTGGGAGAATAAAATAAAAAATATTGAAGAAGTACGTGAAAAAGTATCCAATTTAAAGCAATAGATAGATTCAAGCTTTATGAGTATAAGGAGGTTGGGAAAAATGGATCAGTTGCAAAAAGCAATAGTAAATGAAATGAAAGTGAAAGCAATAATAGACCCTAATGAAGAAATTCGTAAAAGTATTGATTTCTTAAAGAACTATTTGAAAAAATATCCATTCCTTAAAGGGTTTGTCTTAGGGATCTCAGGAGGGCAGGACTCTACCCTAGCAGGGAAGCTTGCTCAGCTTGCTATCAATGAAATGATTGAAGAAACTGGAAATCCAGATTATCAATTTATAGCAGTTCGTTTGCCGTATGGGATTCAAAAGGATATGGATGATGTAAATGATGCAATTGAATTTATTCAGCCAACTAGAGCCTTAACTGTTAATATTAAAGCAGCAGTAGATGCTAGTGAAGCATCATTGAAAGAGGTAGGAATCCATTTATCGGATTTTGCTAAAGGCAATGAAAAAGCAAGAGAACGTATGAAGGTACAATACAGTATTGCTGCAATGGAAAATTGTGTAGTATTGGGCACAGACCATTCTGCCGAAAATCTAACAGGCTTCTATACAAAGTATGGAGATGGTGGAGCTGATCTTGTTCCGTTATTTCGATTGAATAAGCGCCAAGGGAGAATGCTTCTAAAGGAACTTGGATGTCCGGAGCATTTATATATGAAGACTCCAACTGCTGATTTAGAAGACGAACGTCCACAACTGGCAGATGAGAGTGCCCTTGGAGTGACTTACGAAGAAATTGATGATTATTTAGAAGGAAAAGAAGTTTCAGAGCAAGCGAAAAAAACAATCGAAAACCTTTATGCTAAATCTGAACATAAACGGCATTTACCAATTACAGTCTTTGATGATTTTTGGAAATAATAATAGAAAAGGAAGACGTGAGGAACTTATTTAATATAAGAATTCTCACGTTTTTTTAATCTCAAAAATAAGTTGAACATGTACAAAACATAGACTCAATTCGAGTGTATATTTTCCTAAACTCTCTTCTTAAACATTTTTGTTATTTAGACAAGGATTAATAATATAGGTTGAAGATAGTACCCTTCATCTTCTCTGAGAGGAGGAGCTGAAACCTTTATAACAACCCCCGGAAGCTTTCAATAAGTGGTTAGAACTATTACAAAAGTATCGAACTAAACGGCCTAGTCATAAAGGGAATGATGTATAGAGCATCTTCTATTTTTAGAAATGTATAAAAACGTTAAAAATATATTAAATTTCCTGTTCCACCCTTTTTCTTAAGTCAGATTCATAGTATTCTAGAAATAATAAAAAATTTTAAAAAATTTGCATAAAGTTTTGAATACATAATTAGGGGGATTCGAATGACAATTACAGCTATGCATCCAAAGTTACAGCAAGTCTTAAGTAATATAGAAAAAGTAATGATAGGAAAGACTGATATAGCAGAGTTAAGCCTAGTTGCCCTACTTGCAGAAGGACATGTCCTACTAGAGGACGTACCAGGTGTAGGAAAAACAATGATGGTTCGTGCACTTGCTCGATCTGTAAATGCATCATTTAAAAGAATTCAATTTACCCCAGATTTGCTTCCTTCTGATGTACTTGGTGTTTCTATATATAATCCGAAAGAGTTGGAGTTTCAGTATAGACCTGGTCCAATAATGGGTAATATTATTCTAGCGGATGAGATTAATAGAACTTCGCCAAAAACCCAATCCGCGCTTCTCGAAGGTATGGAAGAAAGCAGTGTAACTGTGGATGGAAATACGAAAAAACTAGAGCGCCCCTTTTTTGTTATGGCAACACAAAATCCGATCGAATATGAAGGAACATACCCTCTTCCAGAAGCTCAGCTTGATCGTTTTCTATTAAAAATGAAAATGGGCTATCCAACAAAGGATGAAGAAATTGAAGTGTTAACAAGAACGCAAAAACAAGCCCCAATTGAAGGATTAGATTCAGTAATTTCTCTTGATGAACTAGTAGAGCTGCAGGATCAGGTAAAAGAGGTCTATGTTGATCACACAATCAAACACTATATTGTCGAGCTTTCTCATTATACAAGAACCCACAAAAGTGTTTATTTAGGGGTTAGTCCGCGTGCATCAATCGCTTTGATGAAGGCATCCCAAGCCTACGCCTTCTTGCATGGTCGAGATTTTATTATTCCCGATGATGTACAGTACTTAGCACCTTTCGTATTTTCACATCGAATTATATTAAAGGCGGATGCGAAATACGGGGGCAAAACCGCTGAAGATATTATTAAAGAAATTTTACATTATGTTCAGGTTCCCGTAAAAAGGGCTGTGAGATAATGATTAGAGCACAATTAAAGACATGGGGGAAATTTCTTCTTTTAATTCTGTTTCTTCTGTTAACATTCTCCTATGCAATGTTTCAAGGTGGCTTTGTCAGCTGGTTTTTATTCTATAGCTTTACACCGTTTGCATTGTATGCATTGTTCATTGCTCTCTATCCGTTAAGTGACTTAACTGTGGAAAGGAGATTTAATCGGGATACATATGCTGCAGGGGAACATTTGGACATGGTTATAACGATTGATAGGAACTATCCTTTTCCTCTCTTCTTTCTTATCATAAATAACACTTCTAGTCTTTCAACTAGAAATGGAAAACAAATTTTATTTCCTGGATTTAAAAAGCATATTCAGCTCAAGTATAGCATGGCAAATATTCCGAGAGGGGAGCATTGTTTTTATGACATTTCTATTAAGGTTGGTGATCCACTAGGGTTATTTTCTAAGGAGAAGAGTTTTTCATTGAAAAAAATCATTCTCGTTTATCCTTCCTATACAGACATTATTTATCGTTCAATTGAAAGCAGATATGAACAAGGGGCAACAGCTTCTCAAATAAAAATTCAAAATGATACGACTATGGTTAGTGGAATCAGAAACTATGAGCCTGGGGATCGTTTTACCTGGATCGATTGGAAGGCTACGGCAAGAATGAATGAAATGAAAACAAAAGAATTTGAAGAGCGACAATCCAATGATGTAACCATTATTTTAGATCGTTCACCCTCGACCTCATTTGAAACAAATGTGAAATTTGTTGCCTCACTTATTCGTACGATCATACGCCATGGGGGGCAGATCGGCTTTTATTCTATTGGTGAAGATCAATCTATTTTTCCAATTCGTGGTGGTGATGAATACCAGCAACAGTTATTCCATCATCTTGCAAAAGTAAAAGCAAATAGTCAATTACCTGTATCATCTATTTTAGAAGGGGAATCAGTCTTTTATCAACAATCTGCATCATTAATGATTAGTACCTCCAATATAACGGAGGAATTAATAGAGATGCTAAGAAAGCATGTGAGAAGAACGGGGATGGTGATTGTTTTCGTTATTAAAAATCACAATGAACCATTTAGTGATGAGGAATATCGATTAGGTTATGCTGCTTCCCAGTTTGGGGTGCATGTGAGCTACCTACATGAAGAAGATTTCCGTTCGGCTTTGACGGGGGTGAAGCATTAATGACTCGAACAAAGGATTATCATCGAATCCTTACACTCACTCTTTATTTTTTTAGTTTTCTTTTATTAATGGAATGGATCTATCCGTTAAAGGAAGTGGCTAATACTGGTAATACGGTTTTGTTTATAGTGTTTATCGCTTTATCATTCCTATTCTACCTTTTTAATGTGCCGTTTTTTGCAGTAGTTTTAATGAAGTTAATTTTTATTTTGTTTTCCCTCCATCATATTTTCTTCTTCGAGTACTTTATTTTCGATATCCAATGGATGGGAGTCGTAGTAAAAGATTTAATTAAAAATATAAACTTTTTATTTGGGAGAGAGTGGGAGTATCTAACAAATGAGTTTCGGACGATTTTGTTTTTTGTTCTCTTGTGGCTCATTACGTATTTGCTTAAATATTGGTTAATTGCTAGAAGAAGTATTTTTTTGTTTTTTATCATGACTATCGTTTATATTACGGTGCTTGATACGTTTACAGCATATGATAGCAAAATGGCTATTATTAGAACGGTAATCTTCGGCTTTATATTGTTAGGTATGCTCTTCTTTCAGAGATTTGTAGAGAAAGAAAATTTGGGGAATTCCAGAAAAATGATGGTTAAATGGATGATTCCTTTAGTTATCATGATTATCGGGAGCTCATTTCTAGGTTGGATTGTACCAAAAGCATCGCCCATATGGCCTGATCCTGTACCTTTCTTTAAATCATATGCTGGGGGAGATGAAAGAGGAGGAAATAAAAAATCTGGTGTTAGTAAAGTTGGTTATCGGAATGACGACTCTTCACTAGGTGGGCCGTTCATAGGGGATGATACAGAGGTTTTTCAGGTTGTTGCCGAATCTCGACAATATTGGCGTGTGGAAATGAAGGATTTATATACGGGGAAAGGATGGGAAACTTCCAAGCCACCTACAACATCAACTTATACAATCGAGGAGAAACCGCAAATTTCCTTGAATGAGGGAATAGATGAATTTCCTTTTGCTGAAAACGAAGGGCAGGGGTATGAGGAAAAGCAAGTATATAAGGCTGCGAGGATCACGAAGGCAGAGCTTAGTCCTAATCTGGTTCATACCTATGGTTTAGCGAATATTATCTATGGAGAAGTCTCTGTCGCCGGTGGTTCGAAGCAAGTTAATCAATTATCAGTCAATAACGTTACCGAAAAAGTAACAGCAAGCAGAAATCAGGGGCCCTTTTCGATGAGGGAATATGCAGTCATTTACCAACCGCAAAAATATAGTATTAAAAAAATGAGTGAAACAAATGGCCAAGGTGTACAAGTTGATCCAAGGTACACGCAACTGCCGGATAATTTTCCTAAGCGCGTAAAAGACTTAGCGGCAAGTATCACAAAAGGTAAAACGAATTGGTATGATAAGACGAAAGCCATTGAATCCTATTTCCAAAATGGTCAATTCACTTATGATCAAAAGGATGTTGCGATTCCAAAGGAAAAACAGGATTATGTTGATCAATTTCTATTTGAAACACAAAGAGGATATTGTGATAACTTCTCGACTTCAATGGTAACCATGCTTCGGTCGATAGGAATTCCTTCTAGATGGGTAAAGGGATATTCGTCTGGAACTTATCAGGGTTCTGATGGGGTGTCCGAGAATATATACAAGGTGACAAATAATAATGCTCACTCTTGGGTTGAAGTTTATTTTCCTAATGTCGGTTGGGTACCATTTGAACCGACTATTGGATTTAGAAATACATCCATTTTCAATAATGATGTAGAGCAGACTTCCCAGGTAAATAACACAGATCAAAAAGATGAAACTGAAGCATTGGAAAAAGACAAGAAGGAAACGGACTTAACGAAAGGAACAAGTAGTGAAGATAATTTCTCATTCTCAGAGTTATGGAGTAAAATCACTACTTATTTGAATAAACATTGGCTCCTACTGACATCCATATTATTGATGATTTGTCTTATTAGTTATGTCGCTTATGTCAAGCGTAGTAAGTGGATTCCATATTTACTCATTTGGAAGTACCGAAATAAAAGGGATTCAAACACCTTTATTAAGGCATATCTTTCATTATTAAAGCAATTAGAAAGATATGGTCTTAAAAAAGAAGCTGGACAGACATTACGTGAATACGCAATTCAGGTAGATGGCTTCTTTGGTAGTCAAATGATGGGAATATTAACATTGGAATATGAGAGATCTATTTATCGTCATCAAGATACCTCTATTAACTGGGAACAACACCGCGAATTGTGGGAAAATTTAATTAAAAAAACAACGGGTTGACCATGTGTTTAAACAAGTATAAAATGATGACTATTAATAAAATAGCACTTCATATAATTTTGGTAATAAGGTCCAGAAGTCTCTACTAAATCACCGTAAATGATTTAACTATGAAGGCAGTACTATTCTATCTTTTTGTCATCATTACATTCAAATGGTGTATTTCCGTATGGTTGGATACAAAAAACTAGAATTCTGCCTTCTTAGTTTAGAGGTGGAATTCTAGTTTTTTTTATTGGTTCTTTTTTCTAAAATATTGCTGTTCTTAAGTTGGAATCTTGAGTCACAAAATCTTTAGGATTCATAGCAATCTATGTGAAGTGAACCTTTTTATTTTAGCAATGTGTAAAAAGGCTGGATCTAATGCAGAATAATGAACAAACAATTATAAATAGGGGGATATCAGATGACTGAGATAGCACAGGAAATGATTGTTGTACTCGATTTTGGAAGCCAATATAATCAATTAATTACAAGAAGAATTCGTGAGTTTGGTGTGTATAGTGAATTACATCCACATACGATTACTGTAGAAGAAATCAAAAAAATGAATCCAAAAGGAATTATTTTTTCTGGAGGACCAAATAGCGTTTATGATGAAAATTCATTCCGTTGTGATGAAGCTATTTTTGATTTAGGCATTCCTGTGTTTGGAATTTGCTATGGAATGCAATTAATGACAAAACATTTTGGTGGGAAGGTAGAACCTGCTACTCATCGTGAATATGGAAAAGCGAAAATTGAAATTCAGCATGAATCCATGCTATTCAATCAGCTACCTACTGAGCAAGTTGTATGGATGAGTCATGGTGATCTAGTTACTGAAACACCAGCAGGCTTTGTAACAGATGCGATTAGTTCATCTTGCCCTATTGCAGCAATGAGTGATAAGGATAGAGATCTTTATGCAGTTCAGTTCCACCCAGAAGTTCGTCATTCAGAATATGGTAATGATATTCTGAAGAATTTCGTTTTTGAAGTTTGTGGTTGTTCAGCAAATTGGTCTATGGAGAACTTTATTGAATTAGAAATGGAAAAGATTCGTCAAACAGTAGGCGATAAAAAAGTTCTTTGTGCTTTAAGTGGAGGAGTAGATTCTTCTGTTGTGGCTGTTCTTATCCATAAAGCGATTGGTGATCAATTAACATGTATTTTTGTTGATCATGGTTTGCTTCGTAAAGGTGAAGCAGAAGGGGTAATGAAAACTTTCGCCGATGGCTTCAATATGAATGTTATCAAAGTAGACGCAAAGGATCGCTTTATGAGTAAACTTGAAGGCGTTTCTGATCCTGAAAAGAAAAGAAAAATTATTGGTAATGAATTTATTTATGTGTTTGATGATGAGGCGACAAAGCTTGAAGGAATTGAGTTTTTAGCACAAGGAACGTTATATACTGACATCATTGAAAGTGGAACAGCGACAGCACAAACCATTAAATCCCATCATAATGTTGGCGGACTTCCTGAAGATATGCAATTTAAACTGATCGAACCATTAAATACATTGTTTAAAGACGAAGTTCGTGCATTAGGAACAGAACTGGGCATTCCAGATGAAATTGTGTGGAGACAGCCATTCCCAGGACCTGGTTTAGGTATTCGTGTGCTTGGAGCTATTTCTGAAGAAAAATTAGAAATTGTTCGTGAATCTGATTATATTCTCCGTGAAGAAATTAAAAAGGCTGGCCTAGATCGAGAAATCTGGCAGTACTTTACTGTCCTTCCGGATATTCGAAGCGTTGGTGTCATGGGGGATGCAAGAACGTATGATTATACAATTGGTATACGTGCGGTTACATCGATTGATGGGATGACATCTGATTGGGCACGTATTCCGTGGGACGTATTAGAGTTAATTTCTACTCGAATTGTGAATGAAGTAAGTCATGTCAACAGAGTAGTCTATGATATAACTAGTAAGCCACCTGCAACGATTGAATGGGAGTAATAAATAAAATAAAATAAAATTTAGTTTTTATGCTGATTTAATAGGAATTTACGAGTTATAGGAAGGTTAATTTTAAGTTGAAATTATACATTTCCCTCCAAATTCCCGCCAAATATCTGGTGATTCACGGAAAATAACCTCTGTCGATATTAGACAGGGGTATTTTTTTAGATTTATAAATAGACTAAATAAAAATGAGAAAGACTCTGGACTATATTGTGAGAATATTTACGGTATTGGTATTAAGTCTAATACAATTTTTGTGGTTAGATAATGATATTTATAGGTTTAATTTAAGGTAACATAAATTACTAGTAACTGACTTTTTTTTATAATCTAAAAAATTAATTTGAATTAATGTATAATTATGTTAATAGAAAATTGTTTGGGAGGATTATATGGTCGACGAACAGATAAATAAAAAGGATGAATTAGTAAAAAAACTCAGGAAATTAGCAATTACAAAACAGCTGAATTTTTTGATTGGTTCAGGCGCTTCTTATCCTGCCATACCTTTGATGGGAATGATTCAGGCAGAGAATAATGAAAAAAGAAATACATTATTAGCTGAAACAGTTAAAAGAGTAAGCGAAGATTTATTGGGACAAGCTTTGGAATATAGAGCATCAATATGTATCACGTTGAATAATTACACTAATTTTATTTCAAAGATAATAGATATACTTAACTTGTCAAATTCAAGGCAGACGCCCCGTACTGCCAATCTGTTTACAACAAACTATGATTTATTTATTGAGAAAGCTTCTGACAATGTCTTACAAAACTATAGATTTATATTTAATGATGGTGCTAGTGGTTATTTTGATAGAAAGCTCGATGGATCAAACTATAATCGAACAGTTTCTTATAAGGGATTGAATGATAACTATACAAATGAAATACCTTCTTTGACCCTAATAAAGCCTCATGGTTCTATGAATTGGGAAAAAGTTGGGGATTCTGTATTAATTAGAAATAGAGTTATTGATTCTCCAGTTATTGTAAAGCCTACAGGGTATGAAGAACAAGATACTTTTTACAATAATCATTTTCATGAGATGCTAAGAGTATTTCAATTAGAGTTAGATAAACCACAATCCGTTTTGTTTGTGATTGGCTTTTCGTTTCAAGATAAACATATTGCAAAGATGATTAAAAGAGCTATTCAAAATCCAGAATTAATGGTGTACGCTTTTGGGTTCATTGATAGAGATAGAGAAACTTATTTAGAGAATTTAGGATTGAGTGCTGAACGAAGTAATTTTACTATTTTAACTCCTGGAAATTTTCATGATGAGTATAAAACAAAAAACACGGTTGATGAAGGTGAAGACTGGTACAGTTTTGACTTATCAAATTTAACTAGTATATTGAGTGGAATAAGTATGGAGGACTTAAAAAATGGAAAGTCCTAAGAAAACCCTAGGAGTAATTACTTCAGTTGAAGGTGATGTATCGCAAGTTGGAATGTACAGCATGTCAAATGATGCAGAATTCATCTGGTATGGGGAGATATTGACAGGACCTAAGATTGGTGCTTATCTAACTATTAATCAAAATGAGATTAAAATAATTGCAACTGTTTCAAATGAGAAAGTGATTGATCAACAAAATTCTATCAAAAGTCCTGAATTTGATAATAGATATTCAAAAAACTCAATAAATAGAATTATTTCTTTGAAAACAAAAGGAGTAATTGAAGCAGGAAAATTTCAGGTGACAAGTCAGTATGTACCTATGATTGGTAATGAGGTCACCTTGACAACTTTAGATGAGTTAAAAATTATTTATGGAATTGAAAATAATGAACCAACAATAAAAATTGGTAAATCAATTTTAGAAAATCAGCCAATTCAATTATCAATAAATAAGTTCTTTGCATCCCATATAGGTATATTTGGAAACACCGGAAGTGGTAAATCTAATACATTGCATAAATTATACTTGGAACTTTTTAGGTCGGATTTTTATGAGCAAATAAAACGAAAATCCCAATTTTTTGTAATAGATTTTAATGGAGAATATTCATCTACCAATAGTGATGATTTGACAAGAAAAGGAATTTTTGGAGTTGAAATAGAGAATAAAGAAATATATGAAATTAACACCCGAGATACAACCAGGGGCAGAAAATTACCAGTTGAAAGAAAATACATATTTGATGCAGACATATTATCGATACTCTTTGATGCCAGACCCGCAACACAAGTACCGTTTCTGAGAAGTTCAATAAAAGAATTTAATGAAAAACTCTCAACAGCTCATTTTGATTTTGGAGCATATACTACAGGAACTCTCAAAAAAATACTAACATCTGGTTCTTCTACTAACCAAGATAGTTTTCAGGATTGGGTAGATACAGCAAAAAAATATCTAAGAAATAAAGATCTTTTTTCTGAGCTGGATCAAATTAGACAAATAAATGGTAATTATAAAATTGATACACTGGAAATATGGTTCAACAGTGGTTCTAATGAGGGAATTACACCTGAAAAACTCGAAAAATCAGGAATTTCAAAGGTATCAGAAGAGTTAAAAAAACTATTTAATAGTATGAGGAGTACACCGATTCATCAATTACAAATATTTCTAGATTTCCAAAAAGTTCATAGGACTGCATGGGGGAAAGTAAATCGTGAACACTTAAATCCCTTATTTAACAGAATTAATTCTTCTTTACAAAGTCTAGAAAAAGTTATAGAAGTTAAAGAAAGAGCTATTGAAGATTATAAACTGATGAATATTATATCGCTTGTTCATGCAAATCAAGAGATTACTCGATTAATCCCTATGTTGTTATCTAAAATGATTTACGATGAGCAAAAATCATTAGTTTCTGGAAAAAGTGTTCATCAAACGAAACACTTAATTATTGATGAAGCTCATAATATATTAAATTCTGAGTATAGAAATAATGGAGATGATTGGCAAGATTATAGACTGTCTGTCTTTGAAGAGATTATCAAAGAAGGTCGGAAATTTGGATTTTATCTTACTTTATCCAGCCAAAGACCAGCTGATATTTCTCCAACTATTCTTTCTCAAACGCATAACTATTTGATTCATCGTTTAGTTAATGAGAAGGATTTAAGAATGCTTGAAAATATTATGCCTACACTTGATAAAAGTTCCTATCAGATGATACCATGTCTTGGCCAAGGAGAAGCAATTATTACAGGCAATGCAATGCAAGTCCCTGTATTCGTAAAAATTGATAAAGAAAAATCTCTTCGCCCAGCAAGTGATGATATTAAGCTTACTGATTTGTGGAGTAACACTTAAGATAATAGAGAGTTGGAATAAATATGATTGATTTAGAAGTATACTTGCTGAATTTAACATAAAGCAATACAACTTTCTGAAGTCTGAAGAGCAATTTATAGATTTTGTAAGCAAAGAATTAGATTGTTAGTTATGGATAGCTGGAAAATTTATTATTATCGAGAGAGATTTTAGAAGCATTCCAATAAACGTAGAAACTGTAATCGATCTTTTTGATATGAGAGACAAAATGTGGTTGTTGTGTAGAAAGAATATTATCAATTCTTTCAGATTTGAAATAATCGATGGGATTTTTGATGATTTTAAATATTCTACGATAAATTCTAAAGTTAGTCAGTTGATTATTAATAAAGTTATTATTCCTGATGCTATAGCAAAATTGAAAAGTAATATGATTTTTAAAATCGGATTCATGGTAAAAAATTTTAATTAATGAAATTTTCTATATAGGAGATTGTTAAGAAAAGAAACTACCCCGCCAAAATGGCATGGTGACATCAAGTGTTCAATAGAGTTATAATCTGTTGAATGGGAGAAAAACACGAACAATATAAATATTTTCCAACATAATATTCGTATTGAATATTGACTAGTACGAAAGATCCGGTTAAGATGAGAATATAAAATCGAAAAAATAACATCGTATAATTTCGGGGATATGGCCTGTAAGTTTCTACCAAGCTGCCGTAAATAGCTTGACTACGAGGTTATGAGAGTAAATAGGATTTCTTATTTTCCCATATACTGATTTTCTCATTCCTTAAAGTCTTTCAAGGCAGTCTATTAAGGGTCTGACCCCCAAGCAAAGTCTAGAAATGTATGAACTTTTACTAGATATTGCTTTGTGGGCCAGACTCTTTTGTTTTGGGCGGCCTTGTTTTTAGCGATAAAAAATAGAAGAGACAAGGGGGAAGAAGTCTATGAAGAAGTACTTTCAATTCGATGAATTAGGAACAAACTATCGACGTGAGATTATTGGTGGAGTCACTACATTTCTATCGATGGCTTATATACTTATCTTAAATCCGTTAACATTATCTTTATCCTCTGTTAAGGATTTTCCAGATGAATTGAGAATGGATTCTGGTGCTGTTTTTGTTGCTACAGCACTAGCAGCGGCAATTGGTACTCTGATTATGGCGTTTTTAGCTAAATACCCAATTGCCCTTGCACCTGGTGTTGGGTTAAATGCCTTTTTTGCTTATACTGTTTTATTAACTCTCGGGATGTCGTGGCAGCAAGCACTAACAGGGGTGTTATTTTCGGGAATTATTTTCGTTATATTAACATTATTTGGATTTAGAGAGAAGATTATAAATGCTATTCCAGTTGAACTAAAGCTTGCAGTCGGTGCTGGAATCGGATTGTTTATCACTTTTATTGGTTTAAGAAATGCTGGTATTATTGTTGATAATGATGCGACATTAGTAGGTTTAGGAGATTTGACAGATGGTAATACATTGCTTGCGATCTTCGGTATTGTACTTACTATTATTTTAATGACTAGAGGCTGGAAGGGTGCTATTTTCATTGGAATGATCATAACAACCCTTGCTGGTATGGTGGTTGGATTAATTGATATTCCTCATAAGATAGTTGGTGCAGTACCTAGTATCGCTCCGACCTTTGGTGCACCATTTGAAACACTTTTTCATCATACAAGTGACCTATTCACTGTGAAGATGCTTATTGTTGTATTAACTTTTTTGTTTGTAGATTTTTTCGATACGGCTGGAACATTAGTGGCGGTAGCTAACCAGGCTGGTTTGATGAAGAATAATAAATTGCCGCGTGCTGGAAGAGCATTATTTGCAGATTCATCTGCTACTGTGATTGGTTCTATACTTGGGACTTCTACTACAACGGCTTATATCGAATCAACTGCTGGGGTTGCAGCGGGAGCAAGAACGGGATTTGCTAGTGTCATAACAGCTATATTGTTTCTTTTGTCACTATTTTTCTTCCCGGTACTAGGAGTTATTACTTCACCAGTGACTGCTCCGGCACTAATAGTTGTGGGTGTATTGATGGTGTCAACCTTAAATGAAATCGATTGGAAAAAGTTTGAAATTGCCGTACCTGCCTTTTTTACAATTATCATGATGCCATTAACTTACTCTATTGCTACAGGTATTGGAATTGGTTTTATCTTCTATCCAGTTACCATGCTTCTTAAGGGGAGATGGAAGGAAATTCATCCAGTCATGTATGTGTTCTTCTTTATCTTTATTTTATACTTTATCTTCATATTATAAATTAAGTGGGAACCTAACTAGGTTCCTTTTTGATTTTAATAAATTGATATCATCTAATATTTTATGTAAACTTAATAAAGCTCGAATTAGTTGAAATCTAGGAGAATTAATATGGAAGCGTTTGAAGTTAAAAAGGTACTGAATAATAATGTTTTAATTGCTTCTAATTCTAAATATGAAGAAGTTGTCCTGATTGGTAAAGGGATTGGCTTTAATCGAAAAAAGGGTAGTACTATTTCAAAACAAGAGGCTGAGAAGCTCTTTGTATTAAAAGGCGAAACAGAACAAGAACAATATAAAAAGCTCCTTCCTTTTATCGATGATGAGACGCTAGAAGTGATTATTTCCGCGATTGATTTAATTCGTAAAAGAACAGCTAAGTATTTAGATGAACATATTCATGTGGCATTAACTGATCATATTTTATTTGCGATTAATCGGTTAATGAAGGGGCTCGCTATTAAAAACCCGTTTAATGAGGAAACGAAAGTATTATATCCTACTGAATATGAAGTGGCGAATGAGGTAGTCGATCTTATTAATGAAATGACGAATATAGAGCTACCTATTGGAGAAGTTGGGTTTATTGCCTTGCATATTCACAGTGCAGTTACGAGTAAAAATCTTTCGGAAATTAATCAAAACTCACAATTAATTGCACAACTTGTCCATACCATTGAAGAACAATTTGAGATAAAGCTAAATAAGAATGAAATAAATTATATGCGTCTCGTTCGACATTTACGTTACACCATTGAAAGGGTTTTAAGTGGTGAGAAGGTAAATGAACCAGAGAAAATTTCATTCTTCTTGAAACAAGAATACCCTCTATGTTACAATCTAGCATGGAAACTAATTAAGATTATGCAACAAACATTGAAAAAACCAGTATTTGAAGCTGAAGCTGTCTATTTAACTATGCACCTCCAGCGTATTCAAAATAAAATAAAATAAAAATAGTCATCATTATAACGTGTTACTGATTCGATCAGGCATGAGTAAAGAAGATAATGAAATGAGTTTTTATGGGAAGTATATCCCATATAACTCTTTTCTATTTTCTTGCTCATGCCTTTTTTATTTGTCTTTTAAAGAATGGTTAAGGAAATATGTTCCCTATTCATCTCTAAAGTATATTCGTTAGGTAATTTTTCAATGGTATGGAGCAAATCTTTAGTTTTAATAGAAGAAGGAGGTTTTATCATGTTTAAGAAAATCTTCGGTGTTTTACAAAAAGTGGGTAAAGCATTGATGCTCCCCGTGGCGATTTTGCCAGCTGCAGGTATTTTACTGGCAGTCGGTACAGCACTGACGAATCCGACACTTGTAGATATAGCACCATTTTTAGATGCATCTTGGGTCAAGCATGTAGCTGACGTTATGGCAAAAGCTGGTGGGATTATCTTTGATAACCTAGCTTTACTATTCGCAGTAGGTGTAGCGGTTGGACTTACTGGTGGAGAAGGTGTAGCGGGATTAGCTGCTATTGTAGGTTATTTGATAATGAATGTAACCATGGGTGTTGCGAAAGGGATTGAAATGACAGATGTAATTGGTGAACATGTCAATCCAGCTCATGCGTTAGTATTAGGAATTCCTACTCTTCAAACAGGGGTTTTCGGTGGGATTATTGTTGGTTTAATTGCTGCCTATATGTACAATAAGTTTTTTGAAATTGAGCTACCTTCGTACTTAGGTTTTTTCGCGGGTAAGCGATTTGTTCCTATTGCAACTGCAGCTTCAGCAGTTATTTTAGGGTTAATTATGATTATTATATGGCCTCCAATCCAACATGGATTAAATGCATTTTCTAATTATATGCTTGGATCACAACAGACATTGGCCGCATTTATTTTTGGGCTAATTGAACGTTCTCTTATTCCGTTTGGATTACACCATATTTTCTATGCGCCATTCTGGTTTGAGTTTGGATCTTATACAACACATGCCGGAAATGTGGTTCATGGTGACCAAACGATCTTTATGAAACAAATTCAAGATGGTGTTCAAAATTTAACAGCAGGTACATTCCAAGTTGGTAAATATCCATTTATGATGTTCGGACTTCCAGCAGCAGCTTTAGCGATTTACCATGAGGCGAGACCAGAGCGTAAAAAATTCGTAGCAGGAATTATGGGTTCCGCAGCTTTAACATCATTTTTAACAGGTATTACTGAGCCACTAGAATTCTCGTTCTTATTTGTTGCTCCTGTATTATTTGGAATACACGCTGTTTTTGCTGGTTTATCGTTTATGGTGATGCACTTGCTAAATGTTAAAATTGGAATGACCTTTTCAGGAGGTTTAATTGACTTCCTATTATTTGGAGTTCTAAATAAACAAACTCACTGGTGGTGGGTAATACCAGTCGGTTTAGTATTTGCGGTTATCTATTACTTTGGTTTCCGATTCGCCATTCGTAAATTTAATTTAAAAACACCTGGACGTGAGGATGTTGAAGACTCTACAGAAGAAACTAGTGCGCAACCTACAAGTGATTTACCATTCGACATTTTAGAAGCAATGGGTGGTCAAGAAAACATCTCCAATTTAGATGCTTGTATTACTCGCCTTCGTGTTCAAGTAAATGATGTGAAAAATGTAGATAAAGATCGTTTGAAAAAATTAGGTGCTGCAGGCGTATTAGAGGTTGGAAATAATATTCAAGCCATCTTTGGGCCAAAATCAGATACATTAAAATCACAAATGAAAGATATTATTTCTGGAAAAAGACCACGGAAAGCTGCGACAAATCCAGAAGAAGAAGTACAGCAACAAATTGAAGAGGTACAACCAGATGTACTTCAATCAAAAATAGAAAAAGTAAATGAAAATTTTGTCTCTCCAGCAAAAGGAGAATTAAAACCAATCACAGAGGTTCCTGACCAAGTTTTCTCCGGAAAAATGATGGGCGATGGATTTGCTATCCTTCCATTAGAAGGAACCATTGCATCACCAGTTGATGGGAAAATCGTAAATGTCTTTCCTACTAAACATGCTTTAGGAATTATGTCTGATACAGGTAGAGAAATTCTAATTCATGTAGGAATAGATACTGTGAATTTGAAGGGTGAAGGGTTTGAAACCCTAGTAAATGAGGGAGACCAAGTATCTGCAGGTCAACCTTTACTAAAAGTAGATCTTGCATTTCTAAAAGAAAAAGTTCCTTCAATAATGACTCCAATTGTATTTACAAACCTGAAAGAAGGAGAATCTGTGGTGTTAGAAAAAGAAGGATTAGTAGAGATGAAGGAATCTAATATTATTTCTATTAAGTAAAATGCAATAAGGATTGACCTTGAGAGTCAATCCTTATTTTTTTAGTTAGTGGTTATATAATAGATAAGTTTGGAAAGTGTATGGTTGCTAAAAAAAGAAGGTAATACATTATTTCGATTGTAATAATAGCAATATAAATTTTTAAAAAATAAAGGTTGACCAAGTGTTAAATAGATGATAGTATATAGGAACTGGCGAAATTGCTAGTGAGAAAATAATGAATAACGGTTGACAACACAAAAGGTTTTTGATATATTATTAATTGTCGTTTTTAAGACAAGAAAAAATAAATTAAAAAAGTTGTTGACATCATTTGAAAGAAATGATATGATATAAAAGTTGTTTCTTTAAAACAATGATTGATCTTTGAAAACTGAACAAAACGAAACGTCAATGAATTACTTTTATTTATAAGAGCTATATCAAACATCTTTTTGGAGAGTTTGATCCTGGCTCAGGACGAACGCTGGCGGCGTGCCTAATACATGCAAGTCGAGCGAATCTGATGGGAGCTTGCTCCCTGATGATTAGCGGCGGACGGGTGAGTAACACGTGGGTAACCTGCCTGTAAGACTGGGATAACTCCGGGAAACCGGGGCTAATACCGGATAACTTTTTTCTTCGCATGAAGGGGAATTGAAAGATGGCTTCGGCTATCACTTACAGATGGACCCGCGGCGCATTAGCTAGTTGGTGAGGTAACGGCTCACCAAGGCGACGATGCGTAGCCGACTTGAGAGGGTGATCGGCCACACTGGGACTGAGACACGGCCCAGACTCCTACGGGAGGCAGCAGTAGGGAATCTTCCGCAATGGACGAAAGTCTGACGGAGCAACGCCGCGTGAGTGATGAAGGTTTTCGGATCGTAAAACTCTGTTGTTAGGGAAGAACAAGTATCGTTCGAATAGGGCGGTACCTTGACGGTACCTAACCAGAAAGCCACGGCTAACTACGTGCCAGCAGCCGCGGTAATACGTAGGTGGCAAGCGTTGTCCGGAATTATTGGGCGTAAAGCGCGCGCAGGCGGTTTCTTAAGTCTGATGTGAAATCTTGCGGCTCAACCGCAAGCGGCCATTGGAAACTGGGAGACTTGAGTGCAGAAGAGGAGAGTGGAATTCCACGTGTAGCGGTGAAATGCGTAGAGATGTGGAGGAACACCAGTGGCGAAGGCGACTCTCTGGTCTGTAACTGACGCTGAGGCGCGAAAGCGTGGGGAGCGAACAGGATTAGATACCCTGGTAGTCCACGCCGTAAACGATGAGTGCTAAGTGTTAGAGGGTTTCCGCCCTTTAGTGCTGCAGCTAACGCATTAAGCACTCCGCCTGGGGAGTACGGCCGCAAGGCTGAAACTCAAAGGAATTGACGGGGCCCGCACAAGCGGTGGAGCATGTGGTTTAATTCGAAGCAACGCGAAGAACCTTACCAGGTCTTGACATCCTCTTGACCTCCCTAGAGATAGGGATTTTCCTTCGGGGACAGGAGTGACAGGTGGTGCATGGTTGTCGTCAGCTCGTGTCGTGAGATGTTGGGTTAAGTCCCGCAACGAGCGCAACCCTTGACCTTAGTTGCCAGCATTCAGTTGGGCACTCTAAGGTGACTGCCGGTGACAAACCGGAGGAAGGTGGGGATGACGTCAAATCATCATGCCCCTTATGACCTGGGCTACACACGTGCTACAATGGATGGTACAAAGGGCTGCAAGACCGCGAGGTTTAGCCAATCCCATAAAACCATTCTCAGTTCGGATTGTAGGCTGCAACTCGCCTACATGAAGCCGGAATCGCTAGTAATCGCGGATCAGCATGCCGCGGTGAATACGTTCCCGGGCCTTGTACACACCGCCCGTCACACCACGAGAGTTTGTAACACCCGAAGTCGGTGAGGTAACCTTTTGGAGCCAGCCGCCGAAGGTGGGACAGATGATTGGGGTGAAGTCGTAACAAGGTAGCCGTATCGGAAGGTGCGGCTGGATCACCTCCTTTCTAAGGAATATGGAAAACCACTTACGTGGTTAAGACGTCTTCTGTTTTGTTCAGTTTTGAAAGGTTAATCCTTTCAGTTTAATAGAGGTGAATTAGAAGCGAGAAGGTCGAGGAAGCAAGCGAACGAGCACCGGAACGTATAAACATACGTGAGGATGTGAGTGAGTGCGCTGACGAAGAGATTCGAAGCTTATCATTCGCCGGATTGTTCCTTGAAAACTAGATAATATTAAGAAGTAACCAAGTAATAACCGAGAATCGCCACTTTATGGATGAATCCATTAAGTAGTTTTTAAACTGAAAGGGCAAGGAGAAGCGAGAAGATCGAGGAAACGAGCGAAGGAGCACCGTAGCGTATTAAACATACGTGAGGATGCGAATGAGTGAGTTGACGAAGAGATTCGAAGCTTATCATTGGCCGTAGGTTAAGTTAGTAAGGGCGCACGGTGAATGCCTTGGCACTAGGAGCCGATGAAGGACGGGACTAACACCGATATGCTTCGGGGAGCTGTAAGCGAGCTTTGATCCGGAGATTTCCGAATGGGGGAACCCACTGCCCGTAATGGGGTAGTATCCTTACTTGAATACATAGAGTAAGGAAGGCAGACCCGGGGAACTGAAACATCTAAGTACCCGGAGGAAGAGAAAGCAATTGCGATTTCCTGAGTAGCGGCGAGCGAAACGGAAGAAGCCCAAACCAAGAGGCTTGCCTCTTGGGGTTGTAGGACACTCTATACGGAGTTACAAAGGAACGGAGTAAATGAAGAGGTCTGGAAAGGCCCGTCAAAGAAGGTAACAACCCTGTAGTTGAAACTTCGTTCCCCTCCAGAGTGGATCCTGAGTACGGCGGGACACGTGAAATCCCGTCGGAAGCAGGGAGGACCATCTCCCAAGGCTAAATACTCCCTAGTGACCGATAGTGAACCAGTACCGTGAGGGAAAGGTGAAAAGCACCCCGGAAGGGGAGTGAAAGAGAACCTGAAACCGTGTGCCTACAAGTAGTTAGAGCTCTATGCTTTATGCAGAGTGATAGCGTGCCTTTTGTAGAATGAACCGGCGAGTTACGATTTCATGCAAGGTTAAGCTGAAGAGGCGGAGCCGCAGCGAAAGCGAGTCTGAATAGGGCGATTAAGTATGAGGTCGTAGACCCGAAACCAGGTGATCTACCCATGTCCAGGGTGAAGGTAAGGTAACACTTACTGGAGGCCCGAACCCACGCACGTTGAAAAGTGCGGGGATGAGGTGTGGGTAGCGGAGAAATTCCAATCGAACTTGGAGATAGCTGGTTCTCTCCGAAATAGCTTTAGGGCTAGCCTTAAGGTAAGAGTCTTGGAGGTAGAGCACTGTTTGGACTAGGGGCCCTCATCGGGTTACCGAATTCAGACAAACTCCGAATGCCAATGACTTATCCTTAGGAGTCAGACTGCGAGTGATAAGATCCGTAGTCAAGAGGGAAACAGCCCAGACCACCAGCTAAGGTCCCAAAGTATACGTTAAGTGGAAAAGGATGTGGAGTTGCTTAGACAACCAGGATGTTGGCTTAGAAGCAGCCACCATTTAAAGAGTGCGTAATAGCTCACTGGTCGAGTGACTCTGCGCCGAAAATGTACCGGGGCTAAACGTATCACCGAAGCTGTGGATGGACACCAATGCATCTTTTCCTTCGGAAAAATGCTGGATGTCCGTGGTAGGAGAGCGTTCTAAGGGCTGCGAAGCTAGACCGTAAGGACTGGTGGAGCGCTTAGAAGTGAGAATGCCGGTATGAGTAGCGAAAGAAGGGTGAGAATCCCTTCCACCGAATGCCTAAGGTTTCCTGAGGAAGGCTCGTCCGCTCAGGGTTAGTCGGGACCTAAGCCGATACCGAAAGGCGTAGGCGATGGACAACAGGTTGATATTCCTGTACCACCTCTTCACCGTTTGAACGATGGGGGACGCAGGAGGATAGGGTAAGCGCACTGCTGGAATAGTGCGTCCAAGCAGTTAGAGGGGTGACGAGGCAAATCCCGTCACCATGTACCTTGAGCTGTGATGGCGAGGGAAATTTAGTACCGAAGTTCCTGATTCCACACTGCCTAGAAAATCCTCTAGTGAGGTGAAAGGTGCCCGTACCGCAAACCGACACAGGTAGGCGAGGAGAGAATCCTAAGGTGAGCGAGAGAACTCTCGTTAAGGAACTCGGCAAAATGACCCCGTAACTTCGGGAGAAGGGGTGCTCTGTTAGGTGCAAGCCCGAGAGAGCCGCAGTGAATAGGCCCAGGCGACTGTTTAGCAAAAACACAGGTCTCTGCGAAGCCGTAAGGCGAAGTATAGGGGCTGACGCCTGCCCGGTGCTGGAAGGTTAAGAGGAGAGGTTAGTCGCAAGACGAAGCTTTGAATTGAAGCCCCAGTAAACGGCGGCCGTAACTATAACGGTCCTAAGGTAGCGAAATTCCTTGTCAGGTAAGTTCTGACCCGCACGAAAGGCGCAACGATCTGGGCACTGTCTCAACGAGAGACTCGGTGAAATTATAGTACCTGTGAAGATGCAGGTTACCCGCGACAGGACGGAAAGACCCCGTGGAGCTTTACTGCAGCTTGATATTGAATTTTGGTACAGCTTGTACAGGATAGGTAGGAGCCTTTGAAACCGGAGCGCCAGCTTCGGTGGAGGCATCGGTGGGATACTACCCTGGCTGTATTGAAATTCTAACCCGCACCCCTGAATCGGGGTGGGAGACAGTGTCAGGCAGGCAGTTTGACTGGGGCGGTCGCCTCCTAAAAGGTAACGGAGGCGCCCAAAGGTTCCCTCAGAATGGTTGGAAATCATTCGCAGAGTGTAAAGGCACAAGGGAGCTTGACTGCGAGACCTACAAGTCGAGCAGGGACGAAAGTCGGGCTTAGTGATCCGGTGGTTCCGCATGGAAGGGCCATCGCTCAACGGATAAAAGCTACCCCGGGGATAACAGGCTTATCTCCCCCAAGAGTCCACATCGACGGGGAGGTTTGGCACCTCGATGTCGGCTCATCGCATCCTGGGGCTGTAGTCGGTCCCAAGGGTTGGGCTGTTCGCCCATTAAAGCGGTACGCGAGCTGGGTTCAGAACGTCGTGAGACAGTTCGGTCCCTATCCGTCGTGGGCGTAGGAAATTTGAGAGGAGCTGTCCTTAGTACGAGAGGACCGGGATGGACGCACCGCTGGTGTACCAGTTGTCTTGCCAAAGGCATCGCTGGGTAGCTATGTGCGGAAGGGATAAGTGCTGAAAGCATCTAAGCATGAAGCCCCCCTCAAGATGAGATTTCCCTTAGTTTATCTAAATAAGATCCCTGAAAGATGATCAGGTTGATAGGTTCGAGGTGGAAGTGTGGCGACACATGGAGCTGACGAATACTAATAGATCGAAGACTTAACCAAATAGATTTGAGGTTATGAACCGTTACTTCTTTATATATCTAGTTTTGAGGGAATAAACCCTTAATAAAATATAGTCTGGTAATTATGGCAAGAAGGTCACACCCGTTCCCATCCCGAACACGGAAGTTAAGCTTCTTAGCGCCGATGGTAGTTGGGGGCTCTCCCCCTGCAAGAGTAGGACGTTGCCAGGCAAAATGAAGCCACAGAATTTATCTGTGGTTTTTTATTTGTTTTATAATTTTTCTTTTAAATAAATTGTAGCTGATAAACCCATTAAAATGAGTTTCAGACCAAACAAAATAGTGAAGAAACACTACAAATAATATTAAAAACCATCAACAAACAGAACAAAACCATTCAGAAATCGTAGAACCATATATATGTATAAAGAAACACTTCAAAAAAATTGCTGAACCATTCAAAAAAATAATTGGACCCTTCAAACACTCCTGATAAACCAATCACTATTTTCTATTTCAAATGATAAATATCAAAAAATCTGTTTGATAAATTAATTTTAGGAAAAATATAAAGTAATGCTATTTTTCTGGGAGGGCTTGTATTGCTTCAAAACAGTATTATAATGGTATTTATTATTTTGATTATTAACATTGTTTATGTTTCTTTTTTTACAATCCGGATGATTTTAACCTTAAAGGGTTATCGATACATAGCAGCATTTGTAAGTATGATTGAAATCATAATATATGTAGTCGGATTGGGACTAGTCCTCGATAATTTAAATCATATCCAAAACATTATTGCTTATGCCGTAGGGTATGGTATTGGTGTGATTGTTGGAATGAAATTAGAGGAAAAGCTAGCATTAGGATATATTACAGTTAATGTTATTACGAAAGAATATGACAAGGATTTACCTAAACAATTAAGAGATAGTGGGTATGGTGTAACAAGTTGGGCAGCGAATGGCTTGGAAGGTGATCGAATGGCACTACAAATTCTAACACCACGAAAATATGAATTAAAATTATATCAAAAAATTAAGGAATTAGATCCTAAGGCTTTTATTATTGCATATGAACCTAAAACTATTTATGGTGGGTTTTGGGTGAAAAGTGTAAAGAAAGGAAAATTGAAGCATGAGTAAAAAAAAGCAATTTGAAGTACTACAGAATGAAACGATATCTGATTGCTTGACCCGTATGGAAAAAGAGGGGTATCGTCCAGTAAGAAGAATTGAAAAGCCAATTTTTAAAGAAGTTGTTACTGATAAAGATACTGAATATGAACCAATTAGTCGAATTATTGTGTTTGAAGGCCAAAAGACCGAATAAAACACGAACATTTGTAATTAACGATAAATGATTGTTCGATTTTTGATTGACATGGGGTAAACCTATTGTTAAGATGTAAATGTAAAAGTTAAAGTTAAATATTCCTCTCATATATAATGGGGATATGGCCCATACGTTTCTACCCAATTACCGTAAATGATTGGACTATGAGAGAAAGTCGATTTTGGGATTTATCTTCCATTTATTTGAATTCGCTTTTCTCCCGGATGAACTGCTTTCTCTCAACTGATAGCAGATTTATCCGGGTTATTTATTTTAAAAATTATGACGGAGGCCTATATGAAAACCAAAGTCGGAGTTATTATGGGAAGTATTTCAGATTGGGAAACAATGAAATATACTTGTGAAATATTAGAAGAATTAGAGATTAAGTATGAAAAAAGGGTAGTTTCTGCTCATAGAACTCCTGATTTAATGTTTGAGTATGCTGAAACTGCCAGAGACCGAGGTCTAGAAGTGATTATTGCTGGGGCAGGTGGTGCAGCTCATTTACCAGGAATGATTGCAGCAAAAACAACGCTTCCTGTAATTGGAGTACCCATTCAATCGAAGGCTTTAAATGGCTTAGATTCATTATTATCAATCGTACAAATGCCTGGTGGAGTCCCAGTAGCAACCGTAGCTATCGGGAAAGCAGGCGCTCAAAATGCAGGGCTTTTAGCTGCACAAATTCTATCTATAAATAATCAAGAAATCGCTAATCAATTAGAAAATAAACGCTTAGAAACAAAAAAAAGTGTGCTTGAAAGTAGTGATCATCTTGAATAATACATTTATTCAACCAGGGAAGACCATTGGAATTATTGGTGGAGGCCAATTAGGTAGGATGATGGCATTAGCTGCTAAAGAAGCAGGGTTTAGAATTATTGTATTAGACCCTACTGATGATTGTCCATGTGGTCAAGTTGCCGATGAACAATTAACAGCCGGCTATGATGATTTTCAGGCTTTACAACGATTGGCAGAAAAATGTGATGTCATCACATTTGAATTTGAAAACATTGACTATGAATCGTTAGTTTCGCTGACGAAAATAGCAAATGTCCCGCAAGGCGCAGAAATTATCCGTATCACACAGGATCGAATCACTGAAAAACGTACACTTATCGATGCAGGTGTTAAAGTGGCACCGTATGAGGTAATCCACTCAAAAGCGGAATTACTCAATGGGATTGAACAAATCGGATATCCATGTGTTTTAAAAACAAGCCGTGGAGGATATGATGGAAAGGGTCAGCATGTATTGAGAAGTAATCAAGATGTCTTAGAGGCTGAAAAACTTCTCGTACATGGTCCTTGTGTTCTTGAGTCATGGCTTGCATTTGAAAAGGAAATATCAGTGATTATTACTAGAAACGGAAATGGTGACATGGAATGCTTTCCAGTAGGAGAGAATATTCATGTAGACAATATTTTGCATCAAACCATTGTCCCAGCACGTATAAAAGAAGATATCGCTGAAACTGCATATAGACTAGCAAGACAAATTGCAGATCATATTCATCTTGTTGGAACATTAGCAGTTGAGATGTTTGTGACTAGGGATGGAGACATATTTATTAATGAACTAGCTCCTAGACCACATAATTCGGGACATTACTCGATTGAAGCATGTGATTTTTCTCAATTTGCACAGCATATTCGATCCATTTGCAACTGGCCATTAAGTCAGCCTAAACTATTAAAACCAGTCGTAATGGTGAATGTATTAGGTCAACATGTGGCAAAATTAATCAAACAAATTCCATTACATTCAGATTGGTCTATACATTTATATGGAAAGGCTCAAGCAAAGCATCAAAGGAAAATGGGACATGTTACAGTTTTGACAGATAATATTGATATCACATTATTAGATTTAAATAATAGTGGGATTTGGAATTTAGAATCGGAGGAAAAATGAATGATTGATCGTTATACACGTCCAGAAATGGGCGCTATTTGGACAGAAGAAAATCGTTTTAAGGCATGGCTAGAGGTAGAGATCTTAGCGTGTGAGGCATGGGCTGAACTTGGAGAAATACCGAAAGAGGATGTACAAAAGATCCGTGAACATGCAACATTTGATGTAAATCGTATTAAAGAGATTGAGGAAGAAACTCGCCATGATGTGGTAGCTTTTACAAGAGCAGTTTCAGAATCATTAGGTGAAGAACGAAAATGGGTACATTACGGATTAACTTCAACGGATGTCGTAGATACAGCTTTATCCTATTTATTAAAGCAAGCAAACGAAATTATTTTAAAAGATATTGAGAATTTTATTGGAATCATTGCTGATAAAGCAAAGGAACATAAATATACGGTAATGATGGGAAGAACCCATGGTGTCCATGCAGAACCAACTACATTCGGTTTAAAACTCGGATTATGGTATGAAGAAATGAAACGTAATCTTGAGAGATTTAAGCAAGCAGCAGCTGGTGTAGAGTTTGGTAAGATTTCAGGAGCAGTAGGTACGTATGCAAATATCGATCCATTTGTTGAGAAATATGTATGCGAAAAGCTTGGATTACAGGCAGCACCTATTTCAACACAAACATTACAAAGAGATCGTCACGCACACTATATGGCAACATTAGCACTAGTTGCAACATCAATTGAAAAGTTTGCTGTTGAGATTCGCGGATTACAAAAAAGTGAAACTCGTGAAGTAGAAGAGTTTTTTGCTAAAGGTCAAAAAGGATCGTCTGCGATGCCACATAAGAGAAATCCAATAGGATCGGAGAATATGACAGGTATGGCTCGTGTTATTCGTGGCTATATGACAACAGCCTACGAAAATGTAGCATTATGGCATGAAAGAGATATTTCCCATTCATCTGCAGAACGAATTATTTTACCTGATGCGACGATTGCCTTGAATTATATGCTGAATCGCTTTGCGAACATCGTGAAAAACTTAACTGTATTCCCTGATAACATGAAGCGAAATATGGATAAGACCCTTGGACTTATTTATTCACAACGTGTGCTGCTAGCACTAATTGATAAGGGAATGGTCCGTGAAGAAGCATATGATACTGTTCAACCGAGAGCAATGGAGGCGTGGGAAAAACAAATTCCATTCCGTGATCTTATCGAAGCAGATCCTGTCATCCAGAGCAAACTAAGCAAAGAAGAAATTGCTGATTGCTTCGATTATAACTATCATCTAAAAAATGTAGACATCATCTTTGAGCGCTTAGGACTTAATTAAATATAGGATCTCTAGCAGCTTTTAACTAATAGCTTAATGCATTTCTAATAAACTAGACACTTACGATTCATAATCGTAAGTGTCTAACACCTTAGGGGGCTCATGTAATGGAGAAACAAGAGTTGATGTATGAAGGGAAGGCAAAGAGGGTTTACAAAACAGATAGTGCTGGCGTTTTGTGGATTGAATATAAGGATTCTGCAACCGCATTTAACGGGGAGAAGAAATCAGAGATTGCTGGTAAAGGACAGCTTAATAATGAAATTACAAGTATAATTTTCGCGCGATTAAAGGAATTTGGAATTGAAAGTCATTTTATTGAAAAAATCTCTGGATATGAACAGCTGGTTCAACAGGTTTCAATTATCCCCCTAGAGGTTGTAACGAGAAATATCGTGGCGGGAAGCTTAGCGAATAGACTTGGATTGGAAGAAGGAACACGATTAAAGCAACCGATTGTTGAATTCTATTACAAAAATGATGAATTAGGCGACCCTTTAATTACAGAGGACCATATTGAAGTATTAGAGATTGCTAGTTTACAAGAACTTGCTCTTTTAAAACAACAAGCACTGAAAATAAACGATATTTTATCAAAAATCTTTTTAGAGTTAGGCGTTCGCTTAGTTGATTTTAAACTAGAATTTGGTAAGGATACTAGAGGAGCAATATTACTAGCTGATGAAATTTCACCAGATACTTGCCGATTATGGGATAAGAAAACCAATCAAAAGCTAGATAAAGATGTTTTTCGACGAGATTTAGGAGACATAACAATTGTCTACCAGGAAATATTAAATCGCTTGAAGGGGGAAACAACACATGTATAAAGTAAAGGTTTATGTAACTTTAAGAGAAAGTGTTTTGGATCCACAAGGAACAGCCGTTAAAAATTCACTTCACAGTATGAATTATCGTGAGGTGACAGATGTAAGAATTGGTAAATATATGGAGCTGATAATTGAAAAAAGCGATCGTGATATAGAAGAGGTTATTCATGAGCTATGTACACGTCTCCTTGCTAATACTGTTATTGAAGATTACCGATATGAAATTGAGGAGAGTGTTGCACAGTGAGATTTGCCGTAATCGTATTTCCTGGTTCTAACTGTGACGTAGACATGTTTCATGCAATTAAGGATGAACTTGGAGAAGAAGTTGAGTATGTATGGCATGATTCGGAACATCTTGACGAATTTGATGGAATTCTTTTACCGGGCGGTTTTTCTTATGGTGACTATTTAAGATCGGGAGCCATTGCTCGATTCTCCAATGTTATGAAGCAAGTAATTAAAGCTGCTGAAGCAGGTAAACCAATTTTAGGTGTCTGCAATGGATTTCAAATTTTATTAGAATCTGGTCTACTTCCAGGTGCAATGAGAAGAAATGATAGCTTACAGTTTATTTGTCAAACAGTTCAATTAAAAGTTGAAAATAGAAACACAATTTTTACTTCACAATATGAAAAAGATGAAATGATAAATATTCCGATTGCCCATGGTGAAGGGAATTATTATTGTGATGAAGAAACATTAACACGTTTAAAAGAGAATAAACAAATTGTCTTTACTTATAATCATAACCCCAATGGCAGTATTGCCAACATCGCAGGCATAATCAATGAAAAGGGCAATGTCCTTGGCATGATGCCACATCCGGAACGAGCAGTTGATGAATTACTAGGAAGTGCAGATGGACTTAAATTATTTCAATCAATAGTTAAGAACTGGAGGGAAGCTCATGTCGTTAATGCTTGAACCACATCCATCCCAAATAAAAGAAGAAAAAATATATCGTGAAATGGGCTTAACTGATGAAGAATTCGTCATGATCGAGAACATTTTAGGTAGATTGCCAAACTATACAGAAACAGGACTGTTTTCTGTTATGTGGTCAGAACACTGTAGCTATAAAAATTCCAAACCGATACTAAAAAAATTTCCAACCAAAGGTGAAAGAGTCCTTCAAGGTCCTGGAGAAGGGGCAGGTATTGTTGATATTGGCGATAATCAGGCCGTTGTCTTTAAAATAGAGAGTCATAATCACCCATCAGCTATTGAGCCCTATCAAGGAGCTGCAACGGGAGTAGGCGGGATTATCCGTGATGTGTTTTCCATGGGAGCAAGACCGATTGCCTTATTAAATTCATTACGTTTTGGGGAATTGGAAAATTCCAGAACAAACTATTTATTTAAAGAAGTGGTAGCTGGTATTGCCGGCTATGGTAATTGCATTGGGATTCCTACAGTTGGTGGAGAGGTTCAATTTGATCCTTCTTATGAAGGGAATCCACTAGTAAATGCCATGTGTGTTGGCCTAATTGATCATCAAGATATCCAAAAAGGTCAAGCAACTGGTGTAGGAAATACCGTGATGTATGTCGGAGCGAAAACAGGTAGAGATGGAATCCATGGGGCGACTTTTGCTTCTGAAGAATTAAGTGAGAAATCAGAAGAAAAGCGTCCAGCTGTCCAAGTAGGAGATCCATTCATGGAAAAACTATTATTAGAAGCTTGTCTTGAATTGGTGAAGTCTGATGCCTTAGTTGGTATACAGGATATGGGTGCAGCTGGTCTCACAAGTTCATCTGCAGAAATGGCAAGTAAAGCTGGATCGGGTATTGAAATGAACTTAGACCATATACCACAACGTGAAACAGGTATGACAGCTTATGAAATGATGCTTTCAGAATCACAGGAAAGAATGTTGATTGTTGTTAAGCAAGGAAGAGAGCAAGAGATCGTTGATTTATTTTCTAAATATGGATTAGAAGCAGTTTCTGTTGGACGTGTAACAGATGATAAGAAGCTTCGACTCATCCATCATGGAAAGATTGTTGCAGATGTACCGACGGATGCACTTGCTGAAGATGCGCCAGTATATTACAAGCCTTCAGAAGAGCCAGCTTATTATCGTGAATTCCAAGAAATGAATGAAGAGATTCCGAGTGTTGAAGATTATAAGAATACACTGGTCAATCTATTAAAACAGCCTACAATCTCTAGCAAGGAATGGGTATATAAACAGTACGATCATCAAGTACGTACGAATACGGTTGTTACTCCAGGATCTGATGCTGCGGTAGTTAGAATCCGTGGAACCAGAAAAGCATTAGCGATGACAACGGATTGTAATTCCCGCTATTTATATTTAGATCCAGAGACAGGTGGGAAAATTGCTGTAGCAGAGGCAGCAAGAAATATTGTTTGTTCTGGAGGACAGCCATTAGCGATTACTGATTGTCTGAATTTTGGTAATCCGGAGAAACCAGAAATCTTTTGGCAGCTTGAAAAGGCAGCAGATGGTATGAGTGAAGCATGTCGTGCACTTAATAGTCCCGTTATTGGCGGAAATGTCTCTCTTTATAATGAAACAAAAGGAGAAGCAATTTATCCAACACCTGTAATTGGAATGGTTGGCTTAATTGAAGACCTTAACCACATTACAACACAGCAATTTAAACATAATGGTGATCTCATTTACCTTATTGGTGAGACAAAGCCTGAATTCGGGGGCAGTGAGCTTCAGAAAATGCAGAATAACGATATTTTTGGCAAATCACCGACGATTGATTTAGCAATTGAGTCTAATAGACAGGCTCAGCTGTTGTCCGTGATTAAAGAAGGTATAGTTTCTTCAGCTCATGATATTGCTGAAGGTGGACTAGCAGTTGCCTTAGCGGAGTGTTTATTTGGAACAAATGGTTTAGGGGCAGAGGTTATCCTTGATGGAAACCCTGTAGTTGCTCTATTTAGTGAGACGCAGTCTAGATTTATTGTATCTGTCAAAGAAGAGGATAAGGAACAATTTGAAGCTAACGTTGATCATTCCTATTTAATTGGTCGAGTAACCGGCGATGAAAAGCTTTTGATTAAAGATACAAGTCATAAGGTCATTATCGAAGCGGATGTTCACGAGTGTGAGCAAGCTTGGAAAGGGGCTATCCCATGCTTGCTGAAATAAAGGGTTTGAATGAAGAGTGCGGTGTTTTCGGAATTTGGGGTCATCCAGATGCAGCAAAAATTACTTATTATGGTTTGCACAGCCTGCAACATCGTGGTCAGGAAGGGGCAGGTATTGTTGTAACCGATGGAGAAAGTTTACACGGAATAAAAGGAGAAGGACTTGTCACAGAAGTCTTTACTGAAGGAAAGATTGAAAAATTAGAAGGACAATCTGCGATTGGTCATGTTCGTTATGCAACAGCTGGTGGGGGTGGAGTTGAAAATGTTCAACCTCTCCTCTTCCACTCTCAAAATGGCAGCTTAGCCCTTGCCCATAATGGGAATATAGTCAATGCTAATGCCTTAAAGCATCAGCTTGAGGCACAAGGGAGTATTTTTCAAACAAGCTCTGATACAGAAGTATTAGCCCACTTAATTAAAAGAAGTGGCTTCCTTTCCTTAAAGGATCAATTAAAAAATGCTTTAACAATGTTGAAAGGTGCCTATGCATTTTTATTAATGACGGAATCAGAGTTAATGGTTGCACTTGATCCAAATGGTTTACGTCCCTTATCAATCGGTCGAATTGGAGATGCTTATTGTGTAGCTTCCGAAACATGTGCATTTGACATTATTGGAGCGGAATTTATTCGTGACGTACTACCTGGGGAGCTCATTGTTATTGACGATCATGGTCTTCGCTCTGAACCATTTACGTATTCTACCTCAAGTGCTATTTGTACAATGGAATATGTATATTTCTCACGACCGGATAGCAATATCCACGGAATCAATGTTCACTCAGCTAGGAAAAGAATGGGGAAACAATTGGCAATAGAAGCTCAAATAGAAGCGGATGTTGTCACTGGCGTTCCGGATTCAAGCATTTCTGCCGCGATCGGATATGCGGAATCTGCGGGGATTCCTTATGAATTGGGATTAATTAAAAATCGATATGTTGGAAGAACATTTATTCAGCCTTCACAATCACTAAGAGAGCAAGGGGTCCGAATGAAGTTAGCACCAGTTCGTGGAGTGGTTGAAGGGAAGCGAGTTGTTATGGTAGATGACTCAATTGTTCGTGGAACAACAAGTAGAAGAATTGTCACGATGCTAAGAGAAGCTGGAGCTAAAGAGGTTCATGTGTGCATTAGCTCTCCGCCAATGAAGAATCCTTGTTTTTATGGGATTGATACTTCTACACATGAAGAGTTAATTGCATCGAAGCATAGTGTTGAAGAAATTCGCGACATCATTGGTGCAGATTCCCTTACCTTCTTAAGTGTTGATGGAATGCTGCAAGCGATTGGAAGACCTCAAGACGGAAATCAGTGTGGTCAATGCTTAGCATGCTTTACTGGAAATTATCCAACGGAAATATATCCAGACACTGTACTACCTCATGAAAAAGAACTTGTGCGCTAGGGGGCTATGATAATGGGAAATACGTATCGTGATGCAGGAGTAAATATTGAAGCTGGATATGAAGCGGTAGAAAGAATCAAAAAGCATGCAGTACGTACTAATCGTCTAGGGGTTTTTGGGCAACTAGGAAGCTTTGGTGGTGTTTTTGATCTTTCTGCTTTAAATTTGAATGAACCTGTACTTGTATCAGGTACAGATGGAGTAGGAACCAAGCTAAAATTAGCTTTTCAAATGGATAAGCATGACACAATTGGAATTGACTGCGTAGCAATGTGTGTTAATGATATTGTTGTGCAAGGGGCAGAGCCGTTGTATTTTCTTGATTATATTGCCTGCGGAAAAGCAATACCTGAGAAAATAGAAGCAGTTGTTAAGGGGATCGCAGATGGTTGCGAGCAAGCTGGTTGTGCTCTTATCGGTGGAGAAACAGCAGAAATGCCAGGACTATATGATGTGAATGAATATGACTTGGCGGGATTTTCCGTCGGTGCATGTGAAAAATCTGAATTGATAACAGGGGAATTAATCCAAGAAAATGACGTGCTAATTGGACTATCTTCTAGTGGAATCCATAGCAATGGCTATTCACTAGTGAGAAAAATCTTTTTTGAAGATCATCAACTTTCTATAGATGAAAAGTTACCAGAATTAGAAGAAGCACTAGGAACTGAATTAATAACCCCAACAAAAATATATGTAAAGCCAATTTTAGAAGCAATGGCTAAATTTAAGATTAAAGGTATGGCACATATTACTGGTGGTGGGTTTATTGAAAATATTCCTCGTATGTTACCGAGCGGTTTGGGAGCTGAAATTCAGCTAGGAACATGGCCGATTTTGCCAATATTTAAAACACTGAAAAAATATGGTGAAATTACTCAGGAAGAAATGTTCAATACATTTAATATGGGAATTGGTTTTGTTATTGCGGTTGATTCATCAATTGTTGATGCGGCACTCGATTTCTTCAACACTCAGGGAGAACAGGCATACCAAATTGGGAAAATAACAAAACAGCCGGGTGTACAGTTTGTTAAAGGGAGTTAAGTAGATGACGAAAATTGCTATCTTTGCTTCAGGAAGTGGAAGTAATTATCAGGCTATTATGGATGCAATAAAGTCAGGTAGTTTAGAGGCATCAGTTGAATTACTCGTTTGTGACAGAGAAGACGCTTTTGTTCTCGAAAGAGCTAAAAGAGAACATACTCCTATTTTTCAATTTGATCCGAAGAGGTATGATTCAAAGTTTGATTATGAGAAAGAAATTACTAATGTACTGTATAAACATCAGGTCGAATTTATTGTTTTGGCAGGATATATGAGGCTCATTGGTGATACTTTACTACAGAAATTCACAAATCGGATTATTAATATCCATCCTTCACTTCTCCCTTCCTTTCCAGGAAAACATGCTGTGAGACAGGCACTCCAGGCAGGTGTTAAGGTGACAGGAGTAACAGTTCATTTTGTGGATGAAGGTATGGATACGGGTCCAATCATTGCTCAAGAGGCATTAAAAATAGATATATTGGATACAGAACAAACATTAGCCGAAAAGGTGCACAAAATTGAGCACCGTTTATATCCAGAAACCATTCAATTGTTATTGCAAAAAAACGAGGGGGTTACACCATGAAACGTGCATTAATCAGTGTTTCAGATAAAACAGGAATCGTAGAGTTTGCCAAAGGATTACTTGAGGCAGGAGTCGAGATTATTTCTACTGGCGGAACAAAACGAACACTTGAAGAAGCTGGTCTATCGGTAATTGGAGTAGAGGATGTGACAGGATTTCCGGAAATACTGGAAGGAAGAGTAAAAACACTTCATCCTTTCATTCATGGTGGGTTGCTAGCAAAACGTACTCCTGAACATCTTCAACAAATAGATCAACAAGGGATTACTCCTATCGATCTTGTTTGTGTGAATTTATATCCATTTCAACAAACGATTTCTAAGCCAAATGTGACAGAAGAAGAGGCTATTGAAAATATTGATATTGGTGGTCCAACTATGCTTCGTTCTGCAGCAAAGAATCATGATTACGTGACTGTCATTGTTGATGCACAGGATTATGATGGTGTATTAAAGGAAATAAAATTGAATGGTGCAGTGTCTAAAGAAACGAATAAACGTTTAGCTGCAAAGGTTTTCCGACATACTGCTGCATATGACTCTTATATTGCCGAATATATGACAAATCTTGTTGGAGAAGAAAATCCAGAACGTATCACTTTTTCTTATGAAATAAAACAATCATTGCGTTATGGAGAAAATCCTCATCAAAAGGCAAGTTTCTATATGAATCCAATTGGATCATTATTTTCTATTGCACATGCAAAGCAATTACATGGCAAAGAACTTTCTTACAATAATATTCACGATGCAGATGCAGCCCTTCAAATTGTGAAGGATTTTTCTGAACCTGTTGCAGTTGCGGTTAAGCATATGAACCCTTGTGGTGTTGGTTTAGGAAATAGTATAGCAGAAGCGTTTAAAAAGGCATATGAGGCTGATTCTACATCGATTTTTGGTGGTATCGTAGCATTTAATCGAGAAGTAGATAAAGAGACAGCTGAGCAACTACATGAAATCTTTTTAGAAATTATTATTGCACCATCATTTTCAGATGAAGCTCTATCAATTTTAACAAGTAAAAAAAATCTTCGCCTCTTGACAGTTTCTTTTGATCTCCAGCAAAAAAATGAAAAGGTCATTACATCAGTTGAAGGTGGTCTACTCATTCAAGATCAGGATACACATACATTTGATGATGCAAATATTTCAGTTCCAACCAATAGAAAGCCAACAGAGTCAGAGTGGAAGGCACTAAAACTGGGATGGAAAGTTGTAAAACATGTTAAATCGAATGCAATTGTTGTTTCCAATGATGAAATGACACTTGGAATTGGTGCAGGTCAAATGAATCGTGTAGGATCAGCTAATATAGCCTTAGAGCAAGCTGGGGATCTAGCAAAGGGGGCAGCAATGGCTTCTGATGCATTCTTTCCAATGGATGATACAGTTGAAGCAGCAGCGAAGTCTGGAATTACAGCGATCATTCAACCAGGTGGTTCAATACGCGACGAAGATTCTATTAAAAAGGCAAATGAGTACGGAATTGCCATGGTGTTTACAGGAATACGTCATTTCAAACATTAAACGTTCTTAATGATACAAAAGGACTTTTCAACAGGTGGAAAAATTTTTTAGCACCAGGAATTTTAGATCATACCAAACAGATTTTAGAGAAGAGCCTACTAAAAAAGAAAAAACAATGGGCACCTTGGGCGTAATTAAACCAGGTGCCATTTTTTAAGAGGGGATGAAAAAATGAATATTTTAGTCATAGGCAGAGGTGGGAGAGAACACGCAATTTGTAAAAAAGTGAAGGAAAGTTCATTGGTAAAAAAGGTATATTGTGCACCAGGTAATGGTGGAATTAGTGCGGATGCAGAGATTGTTCCCATTTCAGAAATGGATTTCAGCGAATTAATCACCTTTGCAAAGGAAAAGAAGATCGACTTAACCATTGTCGGACCTGAAGAGCCATTATCCGCTGGAATCGTTAATGAATTTCAAGCAGCTGGGTTACCTGTGTTTGGGCCGCGAAAAGAAGCAGCAATGATAGAAGGAAGTAAGGCTTTTGCCAAGGACTTAATGAAAAAATATCAAATTCCTACCGCAGCATATGAAACCTTTGATATGTATGAGGAAGCTAAGACGTATCTAGAGGAGCATGGTGCACCAGTTGTTATTAAAGCTGATGGTCTTGCTGCAGGTAAGGGAGTAATTGTGGCTTTCACGCTAGACGAAGCCCTATCCGGTCTTGAGGAAATGATGGTCAATGAAAAATTTGGTTCAGCATCGACAAAGGTTGTTATCGAGGAATTCTTAGAAGGTGAAGAATTTTCTTTAATGGCCTTTGTAAATGGTGAATCTGTTTATCCTATGGTGATTGCTCAGGACCATAAGCGTGCATTTGATGGAGATCAAGGGCCAAACACAGGGGGAATGGGAGCATATTCACCTGTACCACAAATACCTCAGACTGAGGTTGATCGAGCAGTTAAAGAAATTTTAGTTCCTACCGCCCATGCATTAGCACAAGAAAACAGGAATTTTACAGGAATTCTTTATGCAGGGTTAATTCTTACGCAGGAAGGACCTAAAGTAATTGAATTTAATGCCCGCTTTGGTGATCCAGAAACTCAGGTTGTACTAACTAGACTCGAATCCGATTTTGTTCAAATACTCAAAGATATAATGGATGAATCTACGCCGACAATTTCTTGGATAGATGAATCGGTAGTTGGTGTCGTTCTTGCTTCAAATGGTTACCCAAATTCATATGAAAAGAGTATAAAAATTCCTGATTTAACAAAGCTTGATTCCTCTACACTTGTGTTTCACGCGGGAACAGAGATGGGGGCAAATCAAACACTTGTATCTAATGGAGGAAGGGTACTACTGGTAACATCCAAGGGTGAGGATCTCAAAACAGCCATAAATAAAGTGTATGGAGAGATGGAGAACTTGACTATCGAAGGTTTTTTCTATCGTAAAGATATCGGATCAAAGGCTTTGGCTTTAGTGGAATAATTTAATCGTAGGTGTCTAGTAAAAATGAAAAGACACCTACGATTTTTTTTCAAACTGAAAGTGTAAAACAATTCCGCAATGTATGTTCCTTTGGGTGCTTGCGAATTAGTTTTTGCGCTTAATCTTTTAATTGATCTTGGAAGTTCTTGATCTCTTTCATCACATTGATATCTGTTTGATTATCTGAATGTTTTGCCGGAGTCATTGAGTGTTCTTCTTTCCCTTTATTACTGCCCATTGGATTTTGTCCGTTCTTCAATAGTTCTGTAACAGGACAATATCTGACAATACCTTCAGCCACTTTCATTGCGCTTAAAATCATCACAATAATATACGAATTGCACCATGGCTTTTTTGATAATTTTGCACTTGACCATGATAGTAAGGTTAAGCCGCAGGTTATGCGAATTAATGCATTGAGTATCCCAATATTAGGAGTAATTTTCATTTTATTGTTCTCCCTTCACAAATAAGTTGAAAATTATTGTAAAACTTTACTGCGTTAAACAGTAAAATATGATACTATAAGCAAAAGTAAATATCTCCTTAGGGAGGGATGTTAATGTTAGACCAAAGATACCGTTGGAAAAACAAGCAAATTCGCGAGCATGTTGCTATTTTAAACGGGAAGAAATCACCAACGATTCTTTTGAAAAATGCTAAATACTTACACTCGATTTTTCGAAAATGGATGACCGGTCATATTTGGATTTATGAAGATCGCATAGTGTATACAGGGAAAGCACTTCCTGATAATACAACCGATTGCGAGGTTATTGATTGCTCTGGATTAACTCTTGTTCCAGGCTATATTGAGCCACATGTTCACCCATTTCAATTATATAATCCCCAGTCCTTTGCACGATATGCATCAGAAACAGGGACCACGACTATCGTTAATGACAATTTAGTGCTTGCTTTGCAATTAGGAAAAAAGAAAGCGTTTTCTTTGATAAGAGAGCTACGCCATTCTCCAGTCACGATGTACTGGTGGAGTCGATTCGATTCCCAAACAGAGTTAAGGGAAGAGGAGACAGTATTTTCTCATAGTGAAGTAAAATCATGGCTTGAACATGATGCAGTTTTACAAGGTGGAGAATTAACAAGCTGGCCGAAGCTTCTAGATGGAGATGATTTAATTCTACATTGGATTCAAGAGGCAAAGCGCATGAGGAAAAAAATAGAAGGTCATTTTCCTGGTGCTTCAGAAAAGACATTAGCAAAAATGATGTTATTCGGGGCTGATTGTGACCATGAAGCAATGACAGGTGAAGAAGTTTATGATCGTTTAATGCAGGGTTATATGGTTTCTTTACGTCATTCATCGATTCGTCCAGATTTACCTGTTCTTTTAGATGATATGAAAAGATTAGGAATAGACCAATACGGATCCATGTTCTTTAATACTGATGGCTCCACTCCTGCATTTTATGAAAATGGAATATTGGATATGATGATTCGTATGGCTATTGAAAAAGGGATTCCAGTCATTGATGCTTATCTTATGGCCTCCTATAATGTAGCTCGATATTATAATATTGATCATTTACATGGCCTTATTACTACAGGGCGTGTGGCAAGTATAAACTTTCTTGAAGATGAAAAAAATCCTACTCCTATTGCCGTTCTATCTAAAGGAAAATGGTTAAAGAAAGATGGAATGGTATATGTTGAGGATCAGGATATAGAATGGAAGGAATATGGATTTGCTCCATTAGAATTGGATTGGAAACTAACGTATGATGATATGCAATTTTCTATGCCATTTGGGATTGAAATGATAAATGATGTAATTACGAAACCATATTCTGTAAGCTTTGATGTTTCTGCTGATCAACTTACTACAGATCATGATGAAAGTTTTATGATACTCATTGGCAGAGATGGAACATGGAGAATGAATACTATTGTAAAAGGTTTTTCTAGTCATGTTATGGGATTTGCATCATCATTTTCAAGTACAGGGGATATCATTTTAATTGGGAAGAACAAGAATGATATGATGTTTGCTTTTGATCGGATGAAGGAATTGGGTGGGGGAATTGTTTTAACCGAAAATGGAGATGTTATTCATGAAATTCCTCTTTGTTTATCAGGATTTATGTCAGATAAAGAAATGAATCTTTTAATCAAAGAGGAGAAAAAATTAAAGGAACTGCTTGCAGATCGAGGCTATCCTCATAATGATCCAATTTATTCCTTGTTATTTTTTTCAGCAACTCATTTACCTTATGTCAGAATTACCCAGAGAGGAATTTATGATGTAATGAACAAAACGGTACTCTTTCCAACAATAATGCGGTAAAATGTTAAAGCGAATACTTTTGAAAAAAGGGATGGGTTTTAAGAATATGGGTAAACGGAGATTGATCTTCATGATGATTATGTTGCTAACATTGTTGTCTGCCTGTAATCATCGTGAGCAATCAAAAAAGGAAGCAGCACAAGCTCCTGAAAGAGGGGAAGTTTCGGGAGACCAGCAGGAAGAACTTGAGCCTACATTCACTTTTCCATTAACGGGTTTAGGTACAGAAAATGAGCCGAATAATCGCTCAATTGCTGTTATGATCAATAATCATCCAAAAGCAAGACCTCAATCAGGACTAAGTAAGGCGGACATTATCTTTGAAGCATTGGCTGAAGGGGAGATCACACGCTTTCTTGCAATATTTCAAAGTGAAAAGCCGGATAAAATTGGACCTGTCCGAAGTGCAAGAGATTATTTTATCGATTTAGCTAAGGGGTATAACAGTCTTTATGTAGCACATGGCTACAGTCCTGAAGCCTATACGATGCTGGAGAACGGATATATTGATCATATAAATGGGATGCAATATGATGGCACCTTGTTCGAACGTACAAGCGATCGTCAAGCACCACATAACTCATATATCACATATGATAATATTTTAAAAGGTGCAGAGTTAAGAGATATCAATATGGACTTCGCACCACATCCATTGGAATTTGCAACAAATGATGAAATACAGCAAATTTATGGAGAAGAGATAAATCAAATAGACATTACTTATTCGAAAAGCAATGTATTTAATGTGAAATATGAATATAATAATGAGATTAAGAAGCTGTTAAGATATTCCGACGATGAACAAACAATTGATGAGGATTCAAATGAGCCAGTATTAATTGATAATCTTATTATTGTTGAAATGGAACATCATATCATTGATAATGAAGGTCGTCGAGACATTAATGTAACCTCCGGTGGAAAAGCATATATAGTCCAGAACGGAATGTACCGGGAAATTGCATGGAACAATATCGAAGGGGAGATTATCCCATATGAAAACGGGGAACCAATCAAACTTTTGCCAGGTAAAACGTGGATTAATATCGTTCCAAGTCTGAGTGATGTATCATTTAAAAACATGTAAATCACTATTGTTAATACAAAACGTCCATATTTTAAAATAAATATAAAACTAATGAAAAAATAGGGGAGATTACTAATGCAAATAGAAAAACTTCGTGGAAGAGCATTGGATCAATTATTTGAATCGGTGCTTTCACTGAAAGATATTGAAGAATGCTATCGATTTTTTGATGATCTTTGCACAATCAATGAAATCCAATCTTTAGCCCAGCGCTTAGAAGTAGCAAGAATGCTCCGTGAGAAAAAAACCTATCATGTAATTGAAGACGAAACAGGTGCAAGTACAGCAACCATTTCTCGTGTCAAACGTTGCTTAAATTATGGAAATGATTCTTATGAGATGGTGTTGGAAAGAATTAAGGATAAAGGATTAGAGAAAAAAGAAGAGACGGAATAGTAATTGTAAAAATAGCATGGGATCATGCTGTTTTTTTTGTGGAAAATAAAAAAGAAGAAGTAAAAGTGGTTTTTACTTCTTCTTTTTTTAATTAGGCTATAATACTTCTAGTTGAAAGAACTCTTGGTTCTAATTCACCGCCACCAGCAGCAATATCCTTGCCTTTATCATGTTGAAAATTGAAATTTACAATTAGAGCCCCACATAATAGTAATGAAGTAACAGCGGTAGAAATCATTAACTTTTTCATTTTTAAAATCCCCCTATATTTGAATAATTTTTTTATATGAATTATTTACTAAGTTATAATAAGTTGCAGCGTTTTTATATTTGTGTTTTTTCCAGAAATAGTTTCCGAGCATTTCCGAGAATTCTGTTAATTTGGCGTGGTTTTTTGTATCTTTTAGATAAGGAATAAATTTATTAACCATAAGTTCTTCAAATTCTTCATTTCTTTCATCAATTAGATATAAATGACAAAGAATTTCATAGTAAAATGCTAAATATTTACTCCTATTATCTGAATTAATTAAATCAAGACCTTGCTGAATTCTTTTTCTTGTTTCTTCCAAATTATTTATGCTGTAACATTTTCCAATAATTGAGGTAATTGCATACAATCGCATGTGAATTGGTGATTCATTATCATTTATTATAATATCCAAATGTTTAATTGCTTCTGTTGTATCTTCTTTTACAAAATATAAATAACCGATATTTAGATGTGTTAATAGTATAATTTCCTTCTTATCAGTGCTCTCCGCAAGTTGTTTAGCTAAATTATAATTTTTAATAGCCTTATCATGATTATTAATTCTTCTATAACAAATACCAAGAACTAGGTGACACTCTGCACATCGAGAAAAATGATAGACTTGTCGATAATACTCTAAAGCTTTGTTTGCATAACTTTGTGCTTCAGATGTTAAACGAAATTTGCTATATGTAACGGAAAGTGCGTATTGTAAATCTGCCACTTCCTCTTGGGATAATTCAATGCTTGGAATAAGGTCTTCGGCTAATGTGTAGTTATGCAGAGCTTCGTTTTCCTCTTCAATGATTGAATAATAATTCCCATTAAATTTATACCAATAGTATTTTTGAAGATTATTAAAAGTACCACTAACATCCTTTAATGAATTCACTTTTTGTATGGCATTGTCAGTATCACCAATTTTTAAGTAATACCTAATCATATGAATATTAACCAGTATTTGTAACTCTGAATTATGGATAACTTTTAATAATTCAGTTATTTCTACAAACATTTTTTTCAATTCAGCAATATCCGAAGAAGTCAATAGTAAGCGAAACCATTCGTGACACTTTTCTCTAATACTGTCATCTATTTGATTATTCACTTGAATTCCTAGTTTACGACAAAGAAGTTTGATCACCTCTTCATTTGGTTCAATCTTACCATTCTCAATTTTCGATAGATAAGAAATAGAAATAATTCCATCTGCGAGGTCTTCTTGGGTTAGGTTTTGATTAATTCTATTTAATTTTATGATGGCACCGATATTCATAGTAATCACCTGAACCTACATATTTCCTTTATTATATATTAAAAATTATGTGAAGTGGTAATAATATGAAAATTATTTAGGTGATTCTACTTATCTAGTGAAATTGTGATGGTACAGATTACTTATATTCATTATATTTAGAATAGAGCAAAAATATCCCTTTAACAATTAATTATTGAAAGAGGGGGCTTTTGAACTATTCAAAAGCCCTTTATATAATCAAGCCTTTTGTAATTCACTTGGATGACTTTCATTTAATAACCTATCAATTTTGAAAATCAGAATGTCAATCTCTCGTTTAGTAATCTTCGCTGGTTTCTGTTCTGTTTTTACTTTTTCAATTTTCATTTTTTCATCCTCCTAACAAATTTTATTGCTTGGTGGAAAAGTTCTTAACCTAATAATAGCACACTTTCTAGGTCAAATAACTTGGGAAAATAACACGAAATTATTGTGATAAACCATCAATAAATTTTCAAATTTTCCTAAAAGTATTAATATTTCATAATATAAATTCATTTCACAATAGTTCTTTTGAATCAGAGCCTAAACAGCCCTTCTTATTTTATATGTACCACTTACATTTTTTTCCCTACCAAATAAATATGGAAATCCTTTTTTGCTAGTTCAATCAAATGCTATAATGATGGAGGAATATAGAATGGGGGATTTTATTCGGATGTATGACGTTCGCGAATGGCGCCACGCCTTTAAATTAGATCCTAATAAGGAAATATCAGACTCCGATTTGGAAAGAGTATGTGAATCAGGTACTAGTGCCATTATTATTGGTGGATCTGACGGAGTTACATTGGACAATGTTCTTAATTTAATGTCAAGAGTTAGAAGATATACAGTACCATGTGTATTAGAAATTTCAAATCTTGAATCGATTACACCTGGGTTTGATTTATATTTTATCCCAACTGTTTTAAATAGCACGGATGTAAAATGGATAAAAGGGATACATCATCAAGCGGTGAAAGATTATGGTGTTCTGATGAATTGGGATGAAATTCTTGTAGAGGGTTATTGTATCTTAAACGAAGATTGCAAAGCAGCCAAGATGACTTCGGCTAATGCCAATTTAGATGAAGATGATGTCGTTGCTTACGCAATGATGGCTGAGAATTTATTTAAAATGCCAATTTTCTACTTGGAGTACAGTGGAAAATACGGTGATGTAAATCTGGTAAAATCAGCAAAAAGGTATTTGAATAATACAACCTTATTTTATGGTGGGGGCATTAAAAATGCTGCACAGGCGAAAGAAATGGGACAATTTGCTGATGTTATCGTAGTAGGTAATGCACTCTATGAAAACTTTGGAGAGGCATTGAAAACTGTGAAAGCAGTTATGAATTAAGGTAGACAGACTAGATCATATATAATTATAATAGGAACAAATGTTCTGAATGGTGGTGTTGAAAATATGCAATTTTTAACGGATCGGCTTTTAAATGGCTTGAATCCTCAGCAACAGGAAGCAGTGAAAACAACAGATGGTCCCTTGCTACTTATGGCAGGAGCAGGAAGTGGAAAGACAAGAGTTCTGACCCATCGAGTGGCGTTCTTAATGGTAGAAAAAGGTATAAATCCATACAATATTTTAGCGATCACCTTTACGAATAAGGCTGCGAAAGAAATGAAGGAACGGATTGGAAGTATTATGGGTGGTGCAGCAGAGGATGTATGGATTTCAACATTTCACTCTATGTGTGTGCGGATATTAAGAAGAGATATCGATCGAATCGGCTTTAACAGAAACTTTACGATTCTGGATTCAACGGACCAGCAATCGGTTATTAAAGGAATTTTAAAGGACAAAAATATTGATCCAAAGAAATTTGATCCTAGAACCATTCTAGGATCCATTAGCAGTGCGAAAAATGAATTAGTGGATCCTGAAGAGTATTCAAAGCTTGTCGGTGGATTTTATGAACAAGTTGTTAGTGATGTATATGAGGAATACCAAAAGCGCTTAAGAAAAAATCAAGCGCTAGATTTCGATGACCTCATCATGAAAACCATTCAATTATTTCAACGGGTTCCAGAAGTTTTAGAATACTATCAAAGAAAGTTTCAATATATCCATGTCGATGAATATCAGGATACAAACCGAGCCCAATATACGCTTGTAAAAATGCTTGCATCCCGTTTTCAAAACCTTTGTGTAGTGGGTGATTCCGACCAATCGATCTATCGCTGGCGTGGTGCAGATATTGCTAATATTCTATCCTTTGAGAAAGATTATCCTCAGGCAAAAGTAATCTTACTTGAACAAAATTATCGTTCAACGAAAAGAATTCTTCACGCGGCAAATGAAGTGATAAAAAATAATGCTAATCGTAAACCGAAAAATTTATGGACAGAAAATCAGGATGGCCCCAAAATTGTCTATTATCGTGCAGATAGTGAGCAATCTGAAGCACAATATGTTGCAGGTAAAATAAAAGAGCTGACAAGCTCGGGTGCACGTAAGCTTTCTGATATTGCTATACTTTACCGAACCAATGCACAATCACGTGTGATTGAGGAAGTTTTCTTAAAATCAAATATTGAATATAACATTGTTGGTGGAATTAAGTTCTACGATCGAAAGGAAATCAAAGATATACTAGCGTACTTAAGGCTCATTGCGAATCCAAATGATGACATTAGTTTACAACGTGTTATAAATGTTCCAAAACGTGGGATTGGGGCAACCTCCTTCGATAAAATGGCTCGATATGCTGCTGAACATGATATTTCAATTATGGATGCATTAAAGGAAATTGATTTTATCGGGGTAAGCCCGAAAGTAGCCAAAGCAGCCTATGAATTTTACGAACTTATAAAAGGGTATACTGGGATGCAGGAATACTTATCTGTCACTGAATTAGTCGAAGAAGTTCTTGAAAAATCAGGTTACAGAGACATGTTAAAGGTTGAAAAAACCTTGGAGTCCCAAGGTAGACTTGAAAATATCGATGAATTTTTATCAGTAACGAAGAATTTCGAAGAGGCAAATGAGGATAAGAGCTTAGTAGCGTTTTTAACTGATCTCGCTTTAGTTGCAGATATTGATCGTCTTGATGAGGAAGAAACAAAAAGTGAGACATGTGTGTTGATGACACTCCACTCTGCCAAAGGTTTAGAGTTTCCAGTTGTATTTTTAATTGGACTTGAGGAAGGAGTTTTTCCTCATAACAGATCCTTAATGGACGAAGCGGAAATGGAGGAAGAAAGACGCTTGGCGTATGTTGGGATTACGCGAGCGGAGGAAGAGTTGTATTTAACAAATGCAGGTATGCGAACATTATTTGGCCGCACGAACATGAATCCTGTTTCTCGTTTTATTAGTGAAATCCCTGAGGATTTAGTAGAACCAGTTCATAAGCAAGCGAAACAAATTAAGAAACCATTCGGTTCTAACCCTACTATGAATCGTCCAGTGACAAGACCTGTTCCAGCAAGCTCCGGTGGGAATGATGCTGCTTGGGTAGTAGGTGATAAAGCGGAACATAAAAAATGGGGAATAGGGACTGTAGTTAGTGTTAAAGGAGAAGGCAATGGAATCGAATTAGATATTGCTTTTCCAAGTCCTGTAGGTATTAAACGTCTCTTAGCTGAATTTGCTCCTATTACTAAAATATAATAAATTAGGATGAATGAAATCGGCTCCATCGATTTCATTCAGCTTATTTACTTTTAACAATGGAAGGGTTGTTGTTATGGAAAAAAAGGCTGCTGAAAAGCGTGTACAGGAGCTGCATACACTCCTAAATCAATACAATTATGAGTATCATGTGTTAGATCATCCCTCCGTTCCAGATGCAGAATATGACCAGTTAATGAGAGAGTTAACAGATATTGAAGCACAGTATCCCGACTTAGTTTCACCGGAATCCCCTACGCAACGTGTAGGTGGGGAAATTTTATCAGCCTTTAATAAAGTTGAGCATAAGATTCCAATGTTAAGTCTCGGAAATGCTTTTAATGAAGCAGACTTACGTGATTTTGATCGCAAAGTAAAGCAAGCAGTTGGCGACGATGTTGAATATGTATGTGAACTGAAAATAGATGGATTGGCAATCTCTCTACATTATGAAAACGGGCTATTTATCCAAGGATCTACTAGAGGAGACGGAACGATTGGTGAGGATATTACGGCTAATCTTAAGACAATCCGTTCCATTCCATTGCGGATAAGTCAACCAATGACAATTGAGGTTCGTGGCGAAGCATATATGCCGAAAAAGTCCTTTGAAAAATTAAATCAACAAAAGGAAGAGAATGGAGAAGAACCATTCGCTAATCCTCGAAATGCTGCTGCTGGCTCTTTACGACAGCTTGATCCTAGAATCGCAGCATCTAGAAATTTGGATATATTCCTGTATGCTATCGGCGATTTTAGTGAAACAGGTGCTACGACCCATCATGACGGATTAAATTTATTAGAAAAGCTTGGTTTTAAAGTAAACAAGGAACGAGAGAAATGTACAAGTATTGAAGAGGTCATTCAATATGTGCAGAAATGGGTTGAAAAAAGACCTCATCTCCCGTATGAGATTGATGGAATTGTTATAAAGGTAAATTCATTTGTTCAGCAAAGTGAACTTGGGACGACAGCAAAAAGTCCAAGATGGGCAATAGCTTATAAGTTTCCTGCAGAGGAAGTCGTTACAAGGCTACGTGATATCGAATTGAGTGTTGGTCGAACAGGTGTGATTACACCGACAGCATTATTGGACCCTGTTCGAGTGGCGGGAACGAAAGTACAAAGAGCATCATTGCATAATGAAGATTTAATTCGTGAGAAGGATATTAAAATTGGCGACCATGTTGTCATTAAAAAAGCAGGAGATATTATTCCTGAAGTAGTGAATGTATTAGTGGAAAGACGTACAGGTGAGGAAAAGGAATTTTTGATGCCTACACATTGTCCTGAATGTGAAAGTGAACTTGTTCGTCTAGAAGGTGAAGTTGCTTTACGCTGCATCAATCCAAAATGTCCAGCTCAAATAAGAGAAGGGTTAATCCACTTTGTTTCTAGAAATGCAATGAATATAGATGGTTTAGGTGAAAAGGTTATTAGTCAATTATTCTCACACGAGCTCATTCACGATGTTGCAGATATCTATCGTTTACAGAAAGATCAGCTATTAGCTTTAGAACGTATGGGAGAGAAGTCTGTAACAAATTTATTAGCGGCTATTGAAAAGTCAAAATCCAATTCATTAGAAAAACTATTATTTGGTCTTGGGATTCGCCATGTAGGGGCAAAAGCGGCTAAAACATTAGCGCAACAATTTGGAAACATGAATGAGCTAAAGAAGGCAACAAGAGAAGAGCTTACAGCTATTCAAGATATTGGCGAAAAGATGGCAGACTCAATTGTTTCTTATTTTGAAAATGAAGAGGCAATTTCATTGATCCAAGAGCTAGAAGCTGCAGGGTTAAACATGAATTATACAGGTCCAATGCCGGTTCAAGTGGAATCCATTTCATCTTCTTTAGCAGGGAAAGTTGTAGTTTTAACGGGAAAACTTGAGCAGCTGACAAGAAATGAAGCAAAGGAGCAACTCGAGGCATTAGGGGCTACAGTTACAGGTAGTGTAAGTAAAAAAACAGATTTAGTCATTGCTGGAGCAGATGCAGGATCGAAATTAACAAAGGCAACAGAGCTTGGCATTGAAGTTTGGGATGAAGAGAAAATGCTGGAAGAGTTTAATCGTTAAAAGAGAAAATGTTTTAGTTTATCAGCTAAAAAGATTATACTACGTTAGGACTAAGTGAAACTTTATTTTTAGGTAAAACGTCTATGAAATTAGGACGAAATTAAAGGTGGAAATAGTATGAAAAAGTGGTTGCCGGTGTGCGCTACTGTCATGCTCCTATTGGCAGGGTGTGCACCAAAATTTGATACGGAAAGTAAAATTGTACAGGACAAGAATAATAAAAAGGAATCGGCGATTATCCCTAACTATCAAGTTTCTGACCAGTATTATCGAACGATCCTACCATTTGAACCGAGTAAAGCAAGAGGTAGAATTGTTAGCAACTTAAATACTCGCTATGATATACAGGAATTTGAAACAGGATTAATGAGAGTCGCACAAAAAACGTTTTCACCGGACACGTATCTTTTCCAAGAGGGGCAATATTTGGATAAAGATACAGTCGATGCATGGTTGAATCGAAAATATACTCCAAGTCAATTAAAAGAAAAAAAGATGACGGAAGCAGAAAATTTAGGATTAAATCCGGCTAATGATGAAAAGGGAACAGTTGAAGAACAAAATGAGAAGAACCCAATCTACTTAGCTCATATCCTAGAACATGATTATTTAGTAAAAGATAAAGAAGGAAAAGTATCATTAGGTGGAGTTGTTATAGGATTAGCCTTAAATACTGTTCACTATTATCAAAAGGAACAATACGGAGCTGTATATGAGGAAGATATCCATGAAAAAACTGAAAGTGAAGGGAAGAAGATTGCTGAAGAAGTAGTCAAACGTCTTAGAAATATGGATGGTTTAAAGGAAGTTCCTATAACCGTTGCCCTATTCAAGCAAAAATCGAAGTCTTCAGTTGTCCCAGGGAACTTTGTTTCTTATACAGAAGTTGGCAAAGGGAGCGCTAGTATCGGAGATTGGAAAAAGATCGATGAAAAGTATTATCTTTTCCCAGACGATGAGACGAAAAAGGATTATCGCGATGATGCCAATACTTTTGATAAATTTAAGCAAGATGTAGAAGAGTATTTTCCTAATTATAATGGTGTTATTGGACGAGGATTATACAAAGATAAACAACTTAATCAATTAAGTATTGAAATACCGATCCAGTTTTATGGAGAGGCTGAAGTAATAGGTTTTACTCAATATATAACAGGTTTAGTAATAAACACCTTCCCTGATTATGTCTCATTAGAAATTAATGTAACCTCTGTTAACGGACCAAAGGCAATTATTGTCCGTAACCCAGGTGAGAAAGAACCATTTGTTCATATTTATCAGTAACAGACGGATGAATCCGTCTGTTTTTTTTCAAACTTGTTGTTCATGGGGAATGTTTCCCTAGGCTCTTTACTTAAACATTGTATCTATTTAAGTGAATTTTTAACAAATGGCTCTAGACTGAAGACTGCTACGCCTTTTATTTTTCATTAATAAAAGAGCTATCTTTTTTAAGGTGTAAGAGCCGTTAGTTGGGCGTTTACAAAAGCAACAAACTATACGAAAACAGCTTTTCACTAAGTTGAAGAACGACGAGTCTTTTTATTTCACCGAGGAAAGAACAGATACTGAACTCTTAGGCCAAGAGCTGGCTATGGCTTTGACCAAAACAATTATTAATTCACTCTCATGTTTAATTTGCGAACTTTGTCGTAAATATTCTAAATGTTTATTCAAAATAAGTGTTGCACCATATCAATTCTGTTATATAATACATAAATAAATAATAAATTGTATTATAACAAAATTGAGGAGGAATGTGAGTGGATATTCGAATTTCAGGAACTGAGATAAAAGGAGCAATTAGGCCAGGTTATGAAGATATTTTAACAGCGGAGGCTCTTCATTTTATCGAACAATTGGAAAGGCAATTTGGAGAAAGAAGAAGAGAACTGTTAGATAACAGGAAAAAAAGGCAAAGAGAATTAGATCAAGGAAACTTGCCATGTTTTTTACTTGAAACGAAACAAATTCGAATGGGAAAATGGTCCATTGCCCCATTACCTTTAGATCTTCAGGATCGCCGAGTAGAAATTACTGGACCCGTTGATCGTAAGATGATAATTAATGCACTAAACTCTAATGCAAAGGTGTTTATGGCTTGTTTTGAAGATGCCACATCTCCGACTTGGGACAATTTGATAGAGGGACAGATTAATTTAAGAGATGCAGTGAACAGAACGATTTTTTATCAAGGGGAAAATGGGAGGCAATATAAATTAAATGAAAGCACTGCTGTTTTAATGGTTAGACCACGAGGGCTTCATTTAGATGAGAAGCATGTGTTAGTAGATGGGGAACCGATGTCTGGATGCCTTTTTGATTTTGGTATGTACTTTTTTCATAATGCCTTGCGACTCGTACAGGTTGGTACTGGACCTTATTTTTATCTACCAAAACTTGAAAGTCATCTTGAAGCCAGATTATGGAACGACATTTTTGTCTTTGCTCAAAAATATATAGGTATTCCAAAAGGAACGATAAAAGCAACAGTATTAATTGAGACTATACTAGCAGCTTTCGAAATGGATGAAATTTTATATGAATTAAAGGATCATTCAGCTGGATTGAATTGTGGCAGGTGGGATTATATTTTTAGCTATTTGAAAAAGCTGAAAAATAAGGAAGATGTACTTCTGCCCGACCGCTCGGAAGTGACGATGACTGTCCCGTTTATGCGTTCGTATTCCTTACTTACAATTAAAACTTGTCATCAAAGAAAAGCACCAGCTATTGGTGGAATGGCCGCACAAATACCTATTAAAAATGATCCTGAAAAAAATGAAGAAGCATTTGCGAAGGTACGTGCAGATAAAGAAAGGGAAGCAAGCGACGGACATGATGGGACATGGGTAGCACATCCGGGTCTTGTCCCAGTTGCTCTTGAAGTGTTTAATCGTGAAATGCCTACACCGAACCAAATTTATTCTGATAAGCAACAAGGAATAACGATTACGGAGGCAGACTTGCTTGAAGTACCTAAAGGCCTCATTACAGAAAAAGGAGTTCGTCAAAATATTAGAGTTGGAATCCAGTATATCGAATCATGGTTGAGTGGAAGAGGGGCTGTCCCTATTGACCATTTAATGGAGGATGCTGCGACAGCTGAAATCTCCCGTGCGCAAATATGGCAATGGATACGTCATAAGAAAGGGATATTAGATGATGGGCGAAAATTTACGTTTCAAGTATATGAACAGCTAAAAAAAGAAGAAGTGGTAAAAATTAAGTCCAAGTTCGGCGAAACGATGGCAAGGCTAGATGAGGCAATAGCATTATTTGATCAACTCATAAAAGAAGATGAATTTATTGATTTTCTAACTATTCCTGGTTACGAAATTTTATAGATTAATAGATTAGGAGGAGAAATTAATGAATAACGAAAAGATCATACAGCTACAGGATGCATGGGAGCTTGAAGAACGTTGGAAAGGAATTAAGCGTCCTTATACTGCAGAGGATGTTCTGAAGCTTCGAGGATCTATTGAAATTGAGCACACATTGGCACGCCTTGGTGCGGAAAAACTATGGCAGCTTCTCCATGAAGAAGAATATGTTCATGCGTTAGGGGCATTAACCGGGAATCAAGCCGTTCAACAGGTGAAGGCAGGTTTAAAGGCCATCTATTTAAGTGGATGGCAAGTGGCAGCAGATGCTAATTTATCCGGACAGATGTATCCTGATCAAAGTTTGTATCCAGCGAACAGTGTTCCACATGTAGTAAAGCGTATAAACCAAGCTTTACAAAGAGCCGATCAAATTCATCATATAGAAGGGGATCATTCGATTGATTGGTTTGCACCGATTGTTGCTGATGCAGAAGCTGGGTTTGGTGGACAGCTTAATGTTTTTGAGTTAATGAAATCCATGATTGAAGCGGGGGCAGCAGCCGTGCACTTTGAGGATCAATTATCATCTGAGAAAAAGTGTGGCCATCTAGGAGGAAAGGTGTTACTGCCTACCCAAACTGCAGTGAAAAATCTAATCTCCGCACGGCTTGCGGCTGATGTTCTTGGTGTTCCAACTCTGATTATCGCAAGAACAGATGCGAATGCGGCAGATTTGATTACTAGTGATGTAGATCCATATGATGCTCCATTTATAACTGGAGAGCGAACGGCGGAAGGATTTTATCGTACAAAAGCAGGCCTAGATCAAGCAATTGCACGTGGCTTAGCATATGCCCCATATGCAGATCTTGTCTGGTGTGAAACATCCGAACCTAATGTAGAAGAGGCAAGACGTTTTGCAGCAGCCATTCATAAACAATTCCCAGGGAAGCTGTTAGCCTATAATTGCTCGCCATCCTTTAATTGGAAAAAGAAGTTAGATGAAAAATCGATTGCCACGTTTCAACAAGAGCTTGGAAAAATGGGTTATAAATTTCAATTCGTCACACTTGCAGGGTTCCATTCGCTAAATAACAGTATGTTCGAATTAGCAAAGGGGTATAAAGAAAGAGGGATGGCCGCCTATTCTGAGCTACAAGAAGCAGAATTTGCAAATGAAGTTCATGGATACACTGCTACAAGACATCAGAGGGAAGTAGGAACTGGATACTTTGATGAAGTATCAATGGTAATTACAGGAGGCACCTCATCTACAACAGCATTAAAGGGTTCCACCGAAGTTGAGCAGTTTATCAATAGGTAATCCTTAAAAATATCTTCTCACTATAGATGGGAAGATATTTTTTTGTCCATTCTTTGATGCGCATTGTAGGAGTGAATGGTACAAACATCTGTATCAGAGAGAGGAGTGAGGCACATTTTAGGAGAAAACAGAGCGGAATGTGTGTCCAAAAGAGAGGAGTTGAAACACATTATAAGAGAAACCGGAGGAGAATGTGTGTCCAAGAGAGAGTGTGAAACACATTATAAGAGAAACCGGAGGGGAATGTGTGTCCAATAGAGGAGCTGAAACACATTTTAGGAGAAACCAGAGGAAAATGTGTGTCCAAGAGAGAGTGTGAAACACATTATAAGAGAAACCGGAGGAGAATGTGTGTCCAAGAGAGAGTGTGAAACACATTTTAAGAGAAACCGGAGCAGAATGTGTGTCCAATAGAGGAGCTGAAACACATTATAAGAGAAACCTGAGGAGAATGTGTGCCCAATAGAGGAGCTGAAACACATTATAAGAGAAACCTGAGGAGAATGTGTGTCCAAGGGAACGGATGAAACACATTATAAGAGAAAATGGAGGAGAATGTGTGTCCAAAAGAGAGCTTGAAACACATTATAAGAAAAAAGTGAGGAAAATGTGTGTCCAAGAGAGGGAGTGAAACACATTTTAGGAGAAACCAAAGCAAAATGTATCCAAGAGTATGCGTGGAACACATTCTTAAAATGATGAGCCAAAAAAATGTATTTCAAGAAGTGCTCAAAAAAACACAAAGGGATTAGAATGACGTAATAATCAAATATTCACTTAATATCTGGCTTATACCCTTGCCTATATACAAGCCATTCTGCTATTATCAATAATATTGTAACTATATTAATAGGTGTATGATTTTCATTCGGAGGTGAAGGAAATGTCTAGAATTACAAAGGAACAGGTAAATCACGTTGCTAATCTGGCGAGGCTGGAATTCGATGAAGAGCAAATTGAGAAATTTACGAAGCAATTAGATGATATTATTAGTCTTGCAGAGTCATTAAATGAAGTAGATACAACAAATGTGGAGCCGACTTCCCATGTGTTAGATATTCGTAATGTTCTTCGGGAGGACAAAGCAAAACCAGGGCTATCCCGAGAAGAAGTATTAAAAAATGCCCCTGACCAAAAAGATGGACAATTTCGAGTGCCATCAATTATAGAATAGGAGGGTTAGAGTTGGCTTTATTTGATCATAAAATCTCTGAGTTACATGAACTTTTACATAAAAAAGAAGTTAAGGTTTCTGAATTAGTTGAAGAATCCTATCAAACTATACAACAAGTGGATGGAAAGGTACAAGCTTTTCTTACATTAGATGAAGAAACAGCTCGTGAAAAAGCGAAACAATTAGATGAAGCTCTTGGTTCTGAAGAATCAAAGCACCCTCTCTTCGGAATGCCAATTGGAATTAAGGATAATATCGTCACAAAAGGTCTTCGAACTACATGCGCTAGTAAAATCCTCGAAAATTTTGACCCTATTTATAATGCTACAGTTATGGACAAATTACATAACGCTGGTACGATCACAATAGGAAAATTGAATATGGATGAATTTGCTATGGGATCATCGAATGAAAACTCTGGTTTTCAAAAAACCTTTAACCCTTGGAATTTAAATGCTGTACCGGGTGGATCATCTGGTGGCTCTGCAGCCGCAGTCGCAGCAGGAGAAGTTCCTTTTTCATTAGGTTCGGATACGGGTGGTTCGATTAGACAGCCAGCAGCTTTTTGTGGTGTAGTCGGATTAAAACCAACATATGGTAGAGTCTCCCGATTTGGTTTAGTTGCATTTGCGTCATCGCTTGATCAAATTGGCCCGATTACTAGAAATGTTGAGGATAATGCTTATCTTTTACAAGCGATTTCTGGTGTGGATCCACATGATTCAACATCTGCCAATATTGATGTGCCAAATTTTGTTCAAAGCTTAACAGGTGACATTAAGGGCATGAAAATCGCTGTACCAAAAGAATATATCGGCGAAGGCGTAAATGAAGAGGTCCGTCAATCGGTTTTAAATGCATTGAAGGTACTAGAAGGCTTAGGTGCAACTTGGGAAGAGGTTAGCTTGCCACATTCAAAATATGCGACAGCCGCTTACTATATTTTATCTTCTTCTGAAGCATCATCAAACCTTGCCCGTTTTGATGGAGTACGTTATGGATATCGTTCACCGAATGCAAAGAACCTAATGGAATTATATAAAAAATCCCGTTCCGAAGGTTTTGGTGAAGAAGTGAAGCGTCGAATTATGCTTGGAACCTTTGCATTAAGTTCTGGTTATTATGATGCTTATTATAAAAAAGCTCAGCAAGTGCGGACATTAATTAAAAACGACTTTGAAAAGGTCTTCGAAAAATATGATGTCATTATTGGACCTACAACACCAACTCCTGCATTTAAAATTGGTGAAAATACAGAGGATCCATTAACAATGTATGCAAACGACCTTTTAACCATTCCTGTGAACCTTGCGGGTGTACCAGGAATCTCAATTCCTTGTGGATTCGAAGGTGGTCTACCATTAGGCTTACAAATCATCGGAAAACACTTTGACGAAGCAACTGTATATCGCGTGGCACATGCGTTTGAACAAGCAACGAATTATCATACAGAAAAACCACAGCTGTAAGGGGTGAAAAAAATGAACTTTGAAACAGTTATTGGACTTGAGGTCCATGTTGAGTTAAAAACAGATTCCAAAATCTTTTCTTCCGCACCTGCTCACTTTGGTGCTGAGCCCAATACGAACACAACTGTTGTTGATTTAGGGTATCCAGGAGTATTACCTGTTATGAATAAGCGTGTGGTTGAATTTGGGATGAAAGCGGCAATGGCACTGAATTGTCAGATCGCTCAAGAGACTAAGTTTGACCGAAAAAACTATTTTTATCCCGACAATCCAAAGGCTTATCAAATCTCTCAATTTGATAAACCAATTGGTGAGCACGGTTGGATTGAGATTGAGGTGAATGGACAGAAGAAGAAAATCGGAATTACCCGGATTCATTTGGAGGAGGACGCAGGAAAACTAATTCACTCAGAAGATGGTTATTCTCTTGTTGACTTAAACCGTCAAGGGACTCCACTAATTGAGATTGTTTCCGAACCAGATATCCGGACACCTGATGAAGCATATGCTTATTTGGAAAAACTAAAATCCATTATTCAATATACAGATGTATCCGATTGTAAAATGGAAGAGGGTTCACTACGCTGCGATGCGAATATTTCGATCCGACCTGTTGGCCAAGAGGAGTTCGGTACGAAAACGGAATTGAAAAATTTAAACTCCTTTAACTTTGTTCGTAAAGGCTTGGAATATGAAGAAAAACGTCAAATTGAAGTGGTATCCTCAGGTGGTGTAATTGAACAAGAAACACGCCGCTTCGATGAAGCAACTGGAAAAACATTATTGATGCGTGTTAAAGAAGGTTCAGATGATTATCGTTACTTCCCAGAGCCAGATCTAGTCTCTATCTTTATTGATGAAGAGTGGATGGAAAAAGTACGTTCTGAAATTCCAGAATTACCTGATGCACGGAAGAAGCGTTATGTTGAAGAACTAGGATTGCCTGCATATGATGCCAATGTTTTAACTGTGACGAAGGAAATGGCAGATTTCTTTGAAGCAACAGTTGCAACTGGTGGAGAGGCGAAGCAAGCCTCAAACTGGATTATGGGGGAATTGTCTGCTTACTTAAATGCAGAGCAAAAAGAATTAGGAGACGTACAGTTAACTCCAGAAGGACTTGCTGGAATGATTAAGTTAATTGAGAATGGAACTATTTCTTCGAAGATTGCCAAAACCGTTTTTAAAGAACTAATCGAAAATGGTGGAGATCCAGAACAAATCGTAAAAGAAAAAGGCCTTGTTCAAATCTCAGACGAGGGTGCTTTATTAAAGATTATTGATGAAGTATTAGCGAACAATCAACAATCCATTGATGATTTCAAAAATGGTAAGGCGAAAGCTGTTGGCTATTTAGTTGGACAAATTATGAAAGCTACAAAGGGCCAAGCCAATCCTCCATTAGTGAATAAGCTATTAGTTCAAGAATTAAATAAGAAGTAAAATAGCTAAGGACAAATTTGTCCTTAGTTTTTTTTGTTGGAAATCTGGGTATAGTTCATTGGGCAACTAAATGGTAAAGGTGTGAACAACAATGTGCCAAACTTACATAGATTTCAAAAATACTTGCTCATATTGTTTGCGAAAAGTAGGGAAAGAGATTGATCAGGTGCTTCCTATATATGATTGGAAGACAGATAAATTGTTAGGTTATTTTTGCAAGGAGCACTATATGAAAGTAAAAAGCAGAAATATTATAAAAAGTTTTGAGCAAATTAGTTAATAGCAGATTTTAGTGAATATGGCTAAACTAATAATATATATGAACTTAAAAATGAAATATTTTTCTTTCTATGCTATTTTAAAACTATTAAGAGTAAGGAGTGATTAAAGTGACTACTTTAAACGAATGGTTTGAAAAAGGAATTCCTGCAAAGGATTTTATTGACTCGATGAAGGTACATAAAGAAAATTTACAATCAGTTTATGATCAGTTTTCAGTTGCAGTGGAAGATCAATCATTCTTTCAAGATGTAAAAGCGAAAGAGCTTCGGGCAATTGTCATTACTGAGGACTGGTGTGGAGATGCGATGATGAATACTCCAATCCTTTTAAAAATTGCGGAGGCTACAGGTATTGAAACACGAATGATTTTACGGGATCAAAATTTAGAATTAATGGATCAATATCTAACGAATGGAACGTCTCGATCAATTCCAATTTTTATCTTTATTGATAAAAATGGAGAAGAAAAAGCTGTCTGGGGACCACGGGCTCCAAAAGTTCAAGAGTTCGTTATGGAATTACGATCTGCTTTGCCACCTAAAGAGGATGAATCGTTCGAAGCTGAGCAAAAAGAAGTATATAAAAAAATTACACAGGCGTTTACTGAAAATACAAACCTGTGGAATGAAGTATATAATAGTATAAAAGCAACCTTAAAGAACGCCTAATAGGAAAAAAACAGGATTGTCTCAAGAAGAAGACAATCCTGTTTTTTATGTTTAAATAAGTCTTTAGGACTAGTTGTTTATATGATACTATAATACTAAAAGCGTTTTCATTAAATGGGGATTATAGGAAAGAGGGGCATAGATGAAGAAAAATAGTATGTTTGCCAAATTATTGCTATTTAATAGTTTACTGATTTTATTGATGGGATTAATCATTGGAGTATGCCAATTTTACTTGTTCGAGCAATCTCTTAACCACCTAATTCTCTTACTTAGTTCAGGTATTATTGCTGTCTTATTGAATATTGGTATATTCACGATGGTTTTTCGAAAAAAGTTTGCATTACTAAAAAAATCTGCTGAGCTTTCAGTAATTCTATCAAAAGGGTTGGTAACTGGGTCGAAAGAGACTCAATCCGTAGACGAAATAGAACAGATTCATCTTGCCTTAAATAACCTAACTCAAGAATCAGGGGTATTAATGAAAAAATTAAACGAAGTGAGCGGACAAGTAATTGAATCCGCCGCCGAACTTTCTGCCATTTCAGAAGTGACCTCTAACGGTAGCATAGAGATTGGTAAAGGGATAAATGAAATTGCGATAGGTGTCCAAAATCAAGCATTAGACCTAGAAAATACAAGTTTTCGAGTTGAAAGCTTAAATCAATCAATTGAGACAATGAATCTCCACAATCAAAAAATTAAAGAGGTAACAGCAAACTCTGAGGAAGCAACTAAAAAGGGAGCAGAGATTGTAATAGAGTTGAAAAAGTCTAACGAACAATCATTAAAAGCTTCAGAGGAAATTAGTGTTGGTATTACAAGCCTTTATAATAAAACATTGGATATTTCCAGAATTACAGAAACGATTAATAGTATTTCGGCAGAAACCAATTTATTGGCATTAAATGCTAGTATTGAGGCAGCTAGAGCAGGAGAACATGGAAAAGGATTCGCGGTAGTGGCTAGTGAGGTGCGGAAATTAGCCGAGCAATCCAATGAGGCGACCAAGCAAATTCAAGAAATGATCCATGGTATCGAGCAAGAAACAGAAAAGACGGTTCTGGCAATGTCTGAAACAATCACCCATACGCAACAGCTTGATGAAGCAGTGAAGGCGACAGAAAAAGAGTTTACATCTATTTCTAATGCTGTTACCCAGACGATTCAAGCGATTGATCAATTAAATGATGAACTTCAAAATATCACCGAACAAAATCAAAGTATAATGACAGCTATTCATAGTGTTTCAAGTGTGTCACAACAAGCTGCTGCATCGGTTGAGGAAATCACAGCAACCATTGAAGAACAGAATAATATGATTAATCATATTTCAAATTCTGCTAATCATTTAAGTAAAGTAAGTTCACAATTAAATTCATTAATAGACCGATATGACGCGTAAAGAGGGAATCCATTTTGGATATTCTCTCTTTTTTTTAGCCATGTAAAAGATTCTTTTCTGTCTAAAAAAGAACTATGTGAAAAATGGGCATTTGACGAAAGAAGGAAATTCATTTATAATTATCTCGAATTCGAGATATTTTGATTGAAGATGATTTTTAATAAATGTAATAGATCATAATAGAAAAAAGGAGGATGGCATATGCAAAGTGTAGGTATCCATCATATTACTGCGATCGTCGGTGATCCACAGGAAAATGTCCATTTTTATTCAGAAATTTTAGGTTTAAGATTGGTAAAGAAGACAGTGAATTTTGATGATCCGGGCACGTATCATCTTTATTTTGGGGATGAAGCCGGACACCCAGGAACCATTATTACTTTTTTCCCTTGGATAAACGCTTATAAAGGCCGAATAGGTGATGGTCAAGTGGGGGTTACTGCCTATGCAGTTCCAGAGGGAGCCCTTTCTTTTTGGAAAAACCGATTGACACAAAATGATATCCATTTTGATACAGTTGTTCGTTTTGAAGAGGAGTCTATCCTTTTTAATGATCCCCACGGATTAATCTTAGAAATTGTTGAGAGAAAAGAAGGTAAGAAAAGTGAATGGGAAATGGATGATATTTCAACAGATGTAGCGATTAAAGGGTTTGCTGGTGCTACTTTATTTTCTGGGGCGCCTAATAAAACAATGAATTTATTAGAAGAGCATATGGGCTTGGAGAAGGTTGGAGAAGAAGGAGAATATATTCGCTATCGTTCAATAGCTGATATTGGAAATGTAATCGACATTAAATTAACGACTACAGGTAGAGGATCAATGGGGGTAGGAACGGTCCATCATATTGCTTGGAGAACAAAGGATGATAACGAGCAATTGGAATGGCAAAAGTATTTGCCAACAGCTGGCTATCAAGTAACTCCTGTTCAAGATCGAAATTATTTCAATGCAGTCTATTTCAGAGAATTTGGAGGAATATTGTTTGAAATTGCAACAGATCCACCGGGATTTGCAATAGATGAGCCTAGGGAACAGCTTGGTGAACATTTAATGCTCCCTGCAAGATATGAAGGATATCGTCAACAACTTGAGGCGACCTTGCCACCAATACACATAGAAAAAAATAGGAGGAATGAGAAATGAAGCACTATTTTCAAAAAGGTAAGGATGCATCCAAGCCAGTCCTATTATTACTACACGGAACAGGTGGGAATGAACACTCCTTACTCCAAATAGCTGAAATGATTGATCCAGATGCATCAGTTTTAAGTGTCAGAGGAAATGTTCTGGAACATGGAATGCCTCGATTTTTTAAACGTTTAAGTGAAGGGGTCTTTGACCTAGATGATTTGGAGCTTAGGACAAAGGAACTAAATGATTTTTTAAATAATGCTTCAGTAGAATATGGATTTGATCGCCAAAACATCGTTGCAGTAGGGTATTCAAATGGCGCAAATATTGCAGGAAGTCTTCTATTTTATTTTGAAGAGGCTTTAAAAGGAGTTGTACTCTTCCATCCAATGGTACCGAGAAGAGACTTGGATATCCCATCGATGGATCAGCTTCCAGTATTCATCGGAGCAGGTGTGAATGATCCATTAATTAAAATGGCTGAGACAGAAGAACTAAAGGAAATCTTAGAGCAAAATGGAGCAACCGTTACACTTTTTTGGGAAAATTATGGCCACCAATTAACGGAAGCTGAAGTGATGAATGCAGCGAAATGGTATCAGGAAAATTTTCGTAAGTAGGAGAGGGATCGAATAGACGTGCTAGAGGAATAGAATGGACGTTATATGTGAAAAAGCGTTATTTCGATCTGATAATGGGCATACAAACCTTCTAATAAATTTGGGCATATAGCAGATTCAGTGTTTATAAAAGCCTTGAAACAGTAAGGTTATTTTGTCCGTATAGAGATAGAGCTAAATGAAAAAACCTGGATTTCTTTGAAATCTAGGCTTTTTTCATGTGGTCATTATTCTCTATTCTACTCTTATTAACCTCTTGATGTAATCGGATGGAACAATAAGATACTCCTTTAATAGAAGGATCATACATGGTTCAATCCTATCAACTATAATGATCGGGTTTTTTAATCCAGCAAATGCCTGCTATACTAAAGTTTATATCGACCTTTCAATAAATTTCTTATTTTTATCCATACTATATTTGAGGTGAAGTTCATGTATAAACTATTATCACATAATGATTTAGACGGAGTAGGCTGTGGCATTTTAGGGAAGCTTGCCTTTGGTGATAAAATCAGTGTTCGCTATAATTCTATTTCAAATCTTAATCGGGAAGTGGAATCATTTTTAGGGAATGATGATAAAGATACATATTTATTTATAACAGACCTATCTGTAAATGAAGAGAATGAAAAAGGATTGGCTTCATATGTACAGGAAGGGGGCAAGGTCCAATTAATTGATCATCATAAAACTGCGTTGCATTTCAATGAGTATTCATGGGGACATGTAGTCGTTGAGGATGAAGAGGGGAAATTAACTTCTGCAACTTCTTTATTATATGAATACCTTGTTTCTCATCAATATTTAGAGCCCACGAACGCAATTGCCGAATTTGTGGAGCTTATAAGACAATACGATACATGGGAATGGGAGAAAAATGATAATCAACAAGCACAACGTTTGAATGCTCTATTTTTCTTAATTTCCATCGATGAATTTGAAGAAAAAATGCTTCAACGTCTTCAAGAGGATGACCATTTTGACTTTGATGAGTTTGAGACAAAGCTTTTAGAAATGGAAGAGCATAAGATTGAACGCTATATTCGTAGAAAAAGACGAGAACTGGTGCAAACAAAAGTCGGAGAACATTATGCAGGGATAGTTTATGCAGAATCCTATCACTCTGAACTAGGAAATGAATTAGGGAAAGAATATCCACACCTTGATTTTATTGTGATTTTAAATATAGGGGCAAAGCGTGTAGGATTTCGAACGATTCATGAACATGTGGATGTATCTGAAGTGGCTGGACATTTTGGTGGTGGAGGGCATGCCAAAGCCTCTGGCTGCTCATTAAATGAAGAAGCGTATAAACAGTTTGTTACTAACACCTTTCATTTAGAACCACTTCATGAGGATGCACAACGAAATCGTCATAATCTTAAGGGGTCTGATCTTGGATCTATGTATAGAAACCATAAGGCAGACATCTTCTTCCTTTATAAAGAAAATGAGCAATGGGTCATTGAGAAAAATAAAAGAAAAACGGAACACGCATTTACAAGCTTTGAGGATGCAGAGAAACATTTAAAGAGAAGTGAAGCTGCTTGGCTTGTTAAAGATGATGAGTTTGTAAATTATTTATTAGGTGAAGTTAGGAATAAGAAATAATAAATAATTAGGATAAAAACAGAGCAGCTTGTTACCCAAGCTGCTTATCTATCATATACCTTCTTTTGCTTTAAAAGATACCTTTCTTCAAACTCCTCCTTCAGAATGGAAAATACTTTTAAATCCCAGTGCTTTTCTTTAATAAATACTGCTTTTCGTAATGTTCCCTCATAGGACATACCGATCTTTTCCATCACACGTTTTGAGCCGATGTTTTCAGTAAAGCATCTTGCTTGGATACGGATTAAATCCATTTTATCAAATCCAAATTTGATTAATTCTTTCGCTGCTTCAGCTGTTATTCCCTCGCCCCAGTAATCCTGATGTAATACATATCCAATTTCTGCAGTTTGATGGGTTGGATTCCATAAGACAAAATCAATGGTTCCAATCATCCGACCATTATCTTTATATTCAATTGCCCACGGTGATACCTGTTTTTCCGCATACTTGTTTAGCACAAATTCAATAAATTGCTTGGTGTCTGATAATGTACGGTGTGTGTCCCAAGTTACATATTTAGATACTTCATCATTTGAACCATATGCAAAAATATCTTCAAGGTCATCTAATGATATTTTTCTTAAGATTAATCGTTCAGTTTCGAAAGTAGGGAATTTCCCATATATATCCTCAATATTCATCATATCACCCCTCAATAGTTTGTTCTCCATTATATAATGTAGAATTTAGAAAATAAATAAAATTTAATTATTATCAATCAAATGATAGAAATATATCTGAATATTTTATATAATTAAATTAGAACAATCGTTCAAATATTTTAGGAAGGTTTAGGAAATGGGAAGAAGATACGATAGTGAAAAATCAAGAAAAGACATCATGGAACATGCTTTTTCATTATTTTCTCAACATGGCTATGCACAAACATCTGTAGGTGATATTTCCAAGGCATCAGGCTATAGTAAAGGACATATTTATTATCATTTTATAAACAAAGAAAAGCTATTTGTCTTATTAGCTCAAAACACAATGAAAGAGTGGCATAAAAAATGGTTACAAAAGGAAAGGAACTATCAATCAGCAAAGGAGAAACTGTTCGGAATTGCCGAGCATGTCCTGTATAACTATCAAACCCCTTTGCTTAAAGCAGGACAAGAACTTGCATCAAATCCGCATTCAACTCCAGAATCAATCAAGCAATTATATGAATTAGCCATTGTTCCGATGAGTGTGTACAAAAAGATTTTACAGGAGGGAATGGATCAAGGGGAATTTAAAAAAGAGGATATTGAGGAATTGACTACTTTATTAGGGACCTGGTTAGGAGGACTATGTCAATTAACGAATACACAAGAATTAAGTACCTTAGAGCCATTATTTAAAAAAGCGATTACTATCTTTTATGAGTCTATTAAGAAGTAATGATAAGGGGGTAACCATGTGAAGATAGGATTGATTGGAGACAGTTTGACTGAAGGACGACCAGGTGTTTCTTTTTACAAAATTTTAAAAGGAAAATACCCGAATGAAATATTCATAAACTTAGGGAAACCTGGAGAAACAGTAAAAAGCTTGTACAATCGTCTATCTAAAACAACATTGGATACAGATTTTGATCTTATTTTTCTTTGGATTGGCGTAAATGATGTCTATTCTAAATTGTTAAAAGTTCAGGCACAACCGGTATCTAATAATCGTGAAGAATTTGAAGATTACTATAAGCGAATTATTGAATGGATCAAAGCCTATTCTAAAAAAGTCATTGTTGTTACACCTGCTCTTGTCGGAGAAAAGATGGATAGCCCATCTAACATGGAGATTAAGGAATTAGCAAAAATGGTTGACTCGATTGCTAGTTCTTATATGGATATTTCTGTGCTAGATATGCAACAAATTTTTAGCAAACATTTAGCAAACCTTGAATGTTCAGATTACATTAGTACAAACGTGATGACCATTATGAAGGATGCACTCTTTGTAAAGAAAATTCCTCGAATCGATAAGCTTTCAAAAGAAAGAGGTCTTTATTTTACTTTGGATGGGGTTCATATGAATAGTAAGGGTGCTGAAATAGTAGCTGATGCATATGGTTCGGTGATTGACCCAATTGTATCCAATCAAACGATTGGCATTCAGTAAAAGGGAGGATGATTTGAGTTGGTGAGAAAGTCATTACAGGTATCAACATTACCAGGTTATGAAAAGGAAATTGGTCGGTGGCTTTGGTGTTTAGAGGACGTTCGCCGAACACTTATCAATGCATTATCTGGAACAAATGAAAATGTTCTCGATGCTAAAATTGATGATAGACAATCGATTGGTTCATTGTTATATCATATTGCATTAATTGAAGCGGATTGGTTATACGAAGAAGTTCTTTGTACAGATTGGGATCCTGACATTCTCTCATTATTTCCGCAAGATTGCCGCGCTGAAGACGGAACATTATCTCATGTTGAGGGACAAAGTCTAGAAGAACATTTGCACCGCTTATCGAAGGTACGTGAGGTATTTCTCTCTCATTTTCGTTGCATGGATCTAGAAGATTGGAGAACACCAAGGATTCTTGAACCCTATGATGTGACGCCGGAATGGGTGGTCTATCATTTAATTGAACATGAAGCCCATCATAGAGGGCAAATCTTACAGCTATTGAAGCAATTACAGAGGTAGTAATCAATCCTATCAACAATCAATCTTTCATCACGTTATTGCAGGAATTCTTACTTTTTGCGAGAATGTTTTATTAAGAGGTATACTTTAATTAGATACTGAATGAAAGAGTGATTGTTTTGGAACAGACGGTTGAAAACTATTTACGATATTTAAAAATAGATATGGAGTTACCTTCCCAAAACTATTTACAGCGTTTGATCCAACATCATCTATCTCGCATTCCTTATGAAACGTTTAGTAAGTTCCATTATTTTTATGAAGGAACGGGTTTTGTTCCCTCATTAGCTGTATTTGTTGAAAATTTAATGGAAAAGGGATGGGGAGGAACCTGTTATACACTAAATATTAATTTCTCTCGACTTCTCTCAGAGCTAGGATTTTCGTGTTCCCTAGTTAGGGTCAATCCAGGGCATTTAGCAATTATGGTGACATTGGAAAATCGTAGGTTTTATGTTGATGTAGGTTATGGGTCACCTATAATGAAACCAATTGACCTAGAAGCTAAGAGGAGACATATCCTCCATGGATTCGGTGAGGAAATTATTTTTACTCAAACTACAGCTGACCGATTTGAAATCGATCGCCGATCAAACGGAAAATCCTTTGTGAAAAAGGAGATTGAGTGGGTTCCGTTAACAGAAGCAGATATTAAAGATGATATTATACATTCTTATATGGATGAGGATCAAAACACAACTATGAGACGAATTACGGCTGTTCGATTTAATGGGCAAGAATGTTATTTCCTACGGGATCATTCAATTAAAGTAATGACCTATCGAAATATTCGAGAAATTCAAATGCGTGATATAAATAAATGGAAGAAGACCGTACAAGAAGTTTACCAAATAGAAGAAAATTCCTTAAGTGAATCTATTCAGTTCCTCAAGGAACGTGGCGTTGTATTATTCAAAAATGGGTAAATTTAATTACTAGCCTTATCGAGGGGCTAGTTTTTTAATGGGTTGTTGAGAATAAATGTTACAATGATGGTAAACAATGAAAGCATGATGAAATTTGTAAATTAAGGTATTTCAATTGAAATCCACACTTTAATTGTGACGAAAAATTGTTAATACTAGATTTTTACAGTCAAAAGAGGTATGATATTTTCGTGAAAGAAGGACTTAGATCTGGCTACGGCCAGTTTTTCTATGTAACAGGATATCGATTGAACGTAACTTTTGAATGTAAATGCCAAATACGAAAAATAAATTTGTAAAAGTAAGGTTAGGATGATGAAAATGAAACGTGCAAGAATAATCTATAATCCAACCTCAGGACGAGAATTATTTAAGAAACATATTGCGAATGTATTGCAAAAATTAGAGGTTGCTGGTTATGAAGCTTCTTGTCATGCGACAACAGCTGCAGGAGATGCCATTAACGCTGCGAAGATTGCAGTTGAACGTAAATATGATATTGTTATCGCAGCAGGTGGAGATGGAACAATTAATGAGGTTGTAAATGGTCTTGCAGAGCAAGAATATCGTCCGAAGCTAGGGGTCATTCCCGTTGGGACAACGAATGATTTTGCGCGAGCATTACATATCCCGCGTGATATTGAAGCTGCAGTTGATATTATTGTAAAAGGTGATACGATTCCTGTCGATATCGGCAAAATGAATGATAGCTATTTTATCAATATAGCCGGCGGCGGTAGATTGACTGAGTTAACTTATGAAGTACCAAGTAAATTAAAAACAATGCTTGGACAGTTGGCCTATTATATGAAAGGAATTGAGATGCTTCCTTCTATTAGAGCGACAGAAATGAGCATCGAATATGATGGGAAACTATTTGAGGGAGAAGCGATGCTTTTCTTAATAGGACTGACCAATTCGGTTGGTGGATTTGAAAAATTAGCTCCAGATTCATCGGTAAATGATGGTTTATTTTCATTAATTATTTTGAAGAAGACCAATCTTGCTGAATTTATACGAGTAGTGACAGCTGCAATTACGGGTAATCATATTAATGATCCAAACGTCATTTATACATCGGCGAATCGCATTAAGGTGAATTCAACAGAAAAAATGCAATTAAACATTGATGGAGAATTCGGTGGGTTAGTTCCTGCAGAATTTGAAAATTTATATCGCCATTTAGATGTATTTGTTCCAATTGATCGGATTCGACCTGAAGATAGAGTGGATTAATAAAAACGCCTTAGAGCACTTATCATATTTTTTAAGATAAGTGCTCTTTTATAAATATTTGGTAAAAAATGATTGACTTTTCTATTATTCCAAATTAAGCTAGTTATGTAAGTGATCACTTGCATACATGAAAGTTGGATGAAAAAAATGAATGAACAAAAAAATACTTCAGAAAGAATTATTGAAGCATTTATCGAATTGTTTCGGGATTTCGGCTATAAAGGGGCAACAACTCGAGCTGTCGCAGAACGTGCTGGGGTCAATGAAGTAACGATTTTTCGGCATTTTGGAAACAAAAAAGGCATTATGGATGCTGCTCTCGAATCTGTGTCCTACAGTCCCTTTCTTGAAAAAATCATTAATGAGGATATGGTATGGGATTTAGAAAAAGACCTGTGGAAAATAGCTGATAGTTATCATAGGTATATGGTTAAGATCAATGATTTAGTATTAATTGGTTTCCGAGAGGCTCAGCTATTTCCTGAGCTTAATGACACGATTGTACAAATTCCTAAGCAATTAAAAGCCAATTTGGTTTCTTATTTAACAGAAATGTATAACAGAGGCAAATTAATTGAGACAAATATTGAATTTCAAGCAATGAACTTTATTTGGTTGAATTTCGGCTACTTTCTTTCAAAAAGTCGTTTTGGTAATCAGGTGATTGCAAGCTCACAAAATGAATTTTTGAAACATAGTATACAGCTTTTTGCTAGGGGACTAACCCCCTAGTAAATTTTTTAATTATTATGCAAGTATGTACTTGCTTTAATTAGGGAGGAATAAAAAATGACTATGATGAAACAGTTTTTTAAGCAATCTGAAACATTTATTGGTCTAGGAGCAGCATTTTTCTTCCTGCTCATTTTCTTTTGTGTATGGATGACTGCGTATGATGGAGTGAATGATCGAATTGATCAATTAAAAATTGGTTTTGTTAATGAGGATAAGCAAATGGGTTTAGTGATAGAAAAGGAAATGGAGAAAAACATTCCATTTGATATAAAAATATACCAAACAATTGAGTCTGCCCAAAAGGATATGAACCAACGGAAATTGGATATGGTGATGCAAGTACCCAAAGGCTTTTCAAGCGAGATTCAAGAAAAGGGAAGAACAGATCTTAAATACTTCATTAATCAGGCAAATGCTTCATTGGCGAAACAATTAATGGATGTGACTGCAAATACGATTACACAAAGTGTGAATGAAAATGTCTATATGTATAAGCAACAGCTTATTCTTTCTAAAGTACCCGAACAGATGACTACTGTTATTTCTTCAAAGGAGCTTGCACAAAGTCTTACCAAAAATATAGAGTCAGCACTACAATCATTGAGTATTCAATCAGTCCAGCCATCTGTTGAAAAGACAAATCATGTAGATGGATTTGCTGCGACAATGGTTCCAATGATGATTGTACTTGCTTCCTTTGTTGGATCGATGATTATGAGTCTCAATGTTCATATGGCATCAATCAAATTAAAACCAAGCTATAGTAAATGGAGGATCTTACTAGCAAGAATAGTTATAAATGCAGGTGTTGCCCTATTGTTGACAGTAATCTCACTAGTATTAATGGAGGCTTTCAATATTGAACTGCAAAGAACCTTCATAGAAACAGGGGTTTTTCAATTGTTAGTCTACTTTTCCTTTTTAAGTTTAACTCAGATGTTTGTGGTATTATTTGGACCTGGGGGAATGCTGTTTAATATTCTCGTTCTTTCACTACAACTAGTTACCTCGGGAGTGATCGTTCCTAAAGTGATGCTATCTAATTTTTATCAATCAGTCGGTTCTGTACTCCCAGCAACCTACGCTGCAGATGGTTATTACACGGTCATATTTGGCGGAGAAAAATTAGCATTAAATATGATGATTTTACTACTCATATCATTGGTGTCTGTTGTTATTGTAATAATTAAAGTAGCATTTCAGAAATCTAGTGCAGGAGTGTTAAGGGAAAAAGTCTCTGTATCACAGTAAAAACAATCCCGAGTATACAATAATGGGCTGTCAACAGACAGCCCATCTATGTTTATTCTTGTTTTAATAATAGTTTGCTTTGTTCAAATTCCTTTTCAATTTCCCCATTATGCTTATAGGTAGCTAAACTAACGACAATACTTACGATGAGGTTTACTATGAATCCTGGAACGATTTCATATAAGGTGTCACTGAGTCCAAGATTAGACCAGATAATAACAGTAGCTGCACCTGTAACCATTCCAAAGATGGCCCCCCAGTTATTCATCTTTTTCCAGAATAGGCTTAGGAATACAACTGGCCCAAAAGATGCACCGAATCCAGCCCATGCATAAGATACAAGCTTAAGAATAGTCGAATTATGATCAAATGCTAATAAAGCCGCAACAATGGCTACAACGAGAACAGCCATTCTTCCGAAGAAAACTAATTCCTTGTCTGAGGCATTACGACGGAACATTAATTTATATAGATCTTCGGTTAAGGCACTAGAAGTAACGATTAATTGAGAGGATACTGTACTCATAATAGCTGCTAGTACTGCGGCAAGAACAAGTCCTGCTATAAGCGGATGGAAAAGAATTTGCCCTAATTGGATAAACACTGTTTCAGCATCTGCTTTACCTAATGGTGCACCAATATTATGAAAGTATGCAATTCCGATCAAAGCTGTTAATGATGTTCCCGCTAATGAAAGGATCATCCAGCCCATTCCAATTCTTCGAGCACTTTTTGTTTCTTTAACCGTTTTAATTGCCATAAAGCGTACGATAATATGTGGCTGTCCTACGTAACCAAGCCCCCATGCAAGAGCAGAAATAACTCCTAGCACAGTGGTTCCCTTAAATAAATTAAGTAAAGTCGGATCAATTGAGCGAATGGTTTCAAATGTTTCCGCAGGACCTCCTGTTTTAAAGATTGCGATTGCTGGTACAAGAAGTAAGGCAATCACCATTATGAGACCTTGAATAAAATCGGTCCAGCTAACAGCAAGGAAACCTCCGAATAATGTATAGGCCACGACGACCCCTGCTACAATAAATAGGCCTGTTTTATAGTGTAACCCGAAGGAGCTTTCAAAGAAAACAGCCCCGGATACCATTCCGGATGAAACATAGAAAGTAAAGAATATTAAAATAACTAAAGACGAAACAATTCTTAATAATTTCGTAGAATCTTTGAATCGGTTTTCTAAATAGGATGGTATCGTAATAGAATCATTGGCAACCTGTGTATAGGAACGTAGACGTGGGGCAATTAATACCCAGTTTAAATAAGCACCAATCGTTAATCCAATGGCAATCCAGGCATCGGCTAATCCGTTTAAATATAAGCCACCTGGAAGTCCCATTAACAACCAACCACTCATATCTGCAGCTCCTGCACTTAAGGCAGTAACGGCTGGACCTAATGAGCGTCCACCTAGCATATAGTCAGTTAGGTTACTTGTTTTGCGGTATGCGTAAAAACCAATTAATAGCATCAATACCATATAAAGACCAATGGCTATCAGTTTGTATGCATCATCTGTCATCATGATCATCTCCTTCTAGTTGTATAAATTACACATTCTGAATGCCTTTTCATTATAGCGTAAAAAATGTATTTTTAAAATTACTAATGTTAGGAAAAGAGTAGATATATAAAATTATCAGTAAAGGGTAAATAAAGGTTGCATTGGAAAAAGTAATATACCTATAATTGGGAAAAGTGTGAAAAATGTAAATGAATAGCGAAATTTGCTAAAAAGGGGGGAGTAGGGTTATGGCTATAAAATTCGTGCTTCAATTATTTAAAACACTATTATTATGGCTGTTTGTGACAACCATCTTAATCTTGCTTATTCTTCTTCCAAGAGGAGATAGTAAGATTGATTATTCCAAATCACGGGTAGAAATGACGGAAGAATATGAAAAAAATATCACTACCTTTTCATGGGAGAGTTATAAAAATAATATTACTGATTTTTTTTCATATGCAATTAAAAACAGAAGCTTGGGTCAAACAGAATATGGAGTTTCTGTCGAATATGAAGTATGGAGATATACGAAAAAAAGTATCTATATTTTACTCCCTAGTATTATTATTAGTTTTATTTTTGGTGTAGTAAAGGGAATCTATGATTTTAAAGTAGGCAAAAAGGCATTCAATTTATTTGGAGAGAAGATTACCTCCTTTTTTTTATCTGTTCCTGATTTTTTTGTCATCATAGCCATTCAGGTTGGAATCATGGCTCTAATTGATTTAGGCTTTCCTCACGTTAAATTGTATGGGAGTGAGACACTATCTAATAAATTATTTGCTATAGGATTTTTGTCCATCTATCCGACCTTTTATATCGCAAGGATAACAGAAAATTATCTTTCCTCCGAAAGTGGAAGGGACTATGTGCGGACAGCGATTGGTAAGGGGACACCTAGTAAAAAAATTATCTACTTGCATATGCTTAATAATTGCTGGATTCGTGTTGTTGGACAAATTAATACCTTAGTTCTGTATATTTTATCCAATCTATTCATTGTTGAGTTTTTAACGGGTTATCGTGGAGGTGCATACCGATTTTACCAGGCATTTCATGTGCCAAAACAATTTAGTATAGGCTCCAGCATGAATATAGATATTCCAATTGTTGTGGAGTTTATCGTACTGTTCACTACGATTGTGTTACTAACAAAAATAGTGAGTGATATGATCCATTCAATATTGCTTAGAAGGGAGGCCACTATAGAGAAATGAAGAAAAATAAATCATTAATTATAGGTATCAGTTTAGTTTCTATTATTCTATTCATTGCTATTGCTGGCCCTTACCTTCCTTTTGTCGATCAAGAATTAAAGACAGAAGGAGTACGAAAGATGGATAATGGGTCACTTAAGGTTCCTGCTTTTTCCCCGTCTAGTATGAATCTATTAGGGACGGATTCAGAGGGAAGAGATATTTTAAGTCGTTTGATTATGGGGACTAAAGAAGTTTTATACAGTGTAATCGGGATAACGTTAATTCGCTATTTAATTGCTGTCCCTTTTGGACTTTTTGCAAGTTTCTATCAATCAACTAGTAGATTACTAGATTTCTATAATAAAATCTTTTCGTTTGTACCAATCATTTTTATGGTGGTGCTTATCGTCAATCTACCATATATTATGTATTCTCCTCATAGAACCATTCTAGTCATTGTCATTATTGCATTGCTCGAAGTGGGGAGGGTTGGACAATTAATCCAAAATACGATATATACGATTTCTAAAAAGCCATTTATTGAAGCGGCTACATCTATTGGAACAAATAATCGTGGAATGTTTACTCGTCACTATTTTCCTTTTCTTTTGCCTGATTTGATTGTAAATCTAGTTTTAGATATTGGAAGAAATATGTTCCTACTCGGACAACTAGGGATTATTAATGTTTTCCTCGTGCATCGAATTGAAATTGTTGGAGAATTAACCGCAGAAGTCATTAATGATTCAAATGCGTGGCCACTGCTTTTTAAAGATGTCACATTTGATATATTTTCTAAGCCTTGGATTCCGATTGCTGCATGTGTGGCGATAACATTAGCGATTCTGGCCTTTAATCAACTTGGTAAGGGATTGAGACAGTTATTTGAGCAGAATGAGGTACGGTATTTTTAAATATATAGGGAAGAAAGGCGACAGTGATTATAAAGTGAATGGGGTAAGGATATGGAATTTTTATTAAAGGAATCAATTATCGAAGAACGTACAATTACGCAACTTCAAGAATCGATGGAGAAAGGTGAACTTACATCAAAGGAACTGGTCATGTACTATCTATATAAAATCGCGAAATATGATCAGGACGGACCAAGGATCAACTCTGTTCTTGAAATCAATCCGGATGCCATTTTTATTGCAGAAGGATTGGATCATGAGCGGAAAATGAAAGGTTCAAGAGGTGTTCTTCACGGCATTCCCATTTTATTAAAGGATAATATTGAAACGAAGGACAATATGCATACGAGTGCGGGAACATTGGCACTTGAGCAGTATGTAGGGAAAAAGGATGCCTTTCTAGTCGAAAGGCTGCGACAAGCAGGAGCGGTGATCTTAGGAAAGGCAAATATGACTGAATTAGCGAATGGAATGTCTAGTAAAATGTGGGCAGGATATAGCTCAAGAGGTGGACAGGTGGTCAATCCGTATGGCTCTGAATTCTTTGTTGGTGGTTCAAGTACAGGCTCTGCAGCTGCTGTTGCCTCTAATTTTACAGCTGCAGCTATCGGAACGGAAACAGATGGCTCTATCCTAAGTCCAGCCGTTCAACATTCGGTAGTGGGCATTAAGCCAACAACTGGTCTTATTAGTCGTACAGGAATCATTCCATTTACGTATTCTCAGGATACAGCAGGGCCGATGGTAAGAACAGTAGAGGATGCAGCCATTCTATTAGGGATGTTAACAGGTGTAGATTCAGAGGATCCTGCAACATATAAAAGTGAAGGTATGTTCAATGGGGACTACACTCATTTCCTAGATGAACAAGGATTAAAAGGGACAAGAATTGGTGTATTTACTCAAGTAACAGAAGATTCCTTCATGCCAGGTGAGTATGATGAAGCTTTATTTCAGCAAGCGATACAAATCATGCAATCAGCAGGGGCAAAAATGATAGTCGATATTGATCTTCCCTCCCTTCATCGAGAATGGAGTTGGTCTGTTAACTATTATGAGCTAAAGCATAGTCTAGAAAACTTTCTTAACCATTTACCAGCTCATTTTCCGGTACATAGTATTAGAGAATTAATTGAGTTTAATCGAGAGAGTCCTGAAAGAACATTAAAATATGGCCAAGATAAGCTCGAGATAAGAGGAGAACTAACAAATACGTTGAGAGAATCAAATTACTTATTGGCCAAACTAGAGGATTTATATTATGCACGCGAAAAAGGGATTGACGAAGCTATAGAAACCTATCAATTAGATGCTATTCTCTTTCCTGCTTATGTAGGATCTACAATCTGTGCTAAAGCTGGCTACCCATCTATTGCACTTCCCGCAGGATACATGGAAAATGGCCGTCCATTTGGAATAACATTGGCTTCGGGGGCATTTACGGAAGGGACATTAATAAAACTAGGATATGCCTTTGAAAAGGCAGGAGGGTTTAGAAGAAGACCACTATTTTCATAACTAAAACAGGGAAGCCCCATAGACGGGTTTCCCATGTTTCTATATTAATTTATAAAGATAGTATTCATTGACCGGGTTTCCATCAATCATTAAGGAATGGACCTTTTCACCTTCAATAATAAAGCCCATTTTTCTATATAGGAGAAAGGCATTTTCATTATCTTTTATTACAGTTAACTCAAGTCTTGTAAATTCTCTTTCCTTTGCCCAGCGAAACATTTCTTCAAATAATTGCTTGGCAATTCCTTTTCCACGATGTTTCTTTGATACTCCTAAAACGAGATAGGCAGAATGTCTTGTGCGTTTTACACTGCCACCTATCGCAATCATATATCCAATCAGCTGTTCATTCTCTTCAACGACTAAAATCGTTGAACGATCATCCCCTAAAATACGTTTTATTCTTTTCTCTTCCTTCTCAATATCAATCATTCTTTCACCTGGATCATAAAGCATAAATCCTGATTCATCGATTTCCTGACATAGATGGCTAAAGGCTTTGGCATCAGACGGTTGAATCTCTCTAATTTTCATATATGATGTTCCTTTCAATTTTGATAGTAAATATATTTCTAGGAAAAGAGCTTTTTTCCTGTAATTATTTTTAAACAAACGTTTGATTAGTAATGAAAATAGTACATTTATCAATCGTTTATGTCTTTAAACAAACGTTTGATTAAGCCAGCTTTCTTATGTTTGTTCCCTTGTAAAAAACCTACAGTGGGCTTTTACACCTAGTAACGAATTCAGCAGTTCTTTAACTATATTTATTAGTTAAAACTTTACCTAAATAGCATCCTTGATTAAAGAAAAAAATAGTTTGAAAGAAGCTATTGATTTAACAAATTGACATGAGCTATCTTTTATGATATTTAAAATATGGTTAGCACTCTTTGTATGAGAGTGCTAAAATGGAATATATAGTTTATTAATAGGAAGGAGATATTCATATGGCAAAGAAGCAATTTAAAGCAGAATCTAAACGATTATTAGAAATGATGATTAACTCCATTTACTCTCAAAAAGAGATTTTTTTAAGAGAATTAATCTCGAATGCTAGTGATGCTATTGATAAAATTTACTACAAAGCATTAACAGATGAAGCATTAACATTTGATAAAGATAGCTATTATATTAAAATTGAGGCGGATAAAGAAAACCGCTTATTGAAAATCTCTGATACCGGAATAGGGATGACAAAAGAGGATCTCGAAAACAATCTTGGTACAATCGCTAAGAGTGGTTCTCTTGCGTTTAAAAATGAAAACGAAGCAAAGGATGGCCATGATATTATTGGTCAATTTGGTGTAGGATTTTATTCCGCATTTATGGTAGCAGATGAAGTAACAGTTATCAGTAAAGCATTAGGTAGTGAAGAAGCATATAAATGGGAATCTAAAGGTGCGGACGGATATAAGATTGATCCATGTGAGAAGGAGTCCGTGGGAACAGAAATCACCTTGAAAATCAAGGAAAACACTGAGGATGAACAATTTGATGAGTATTTAGATGAGTATCGTTTAAAAGCGATTATTAAAAAGTACTCTGATTTCATTCGCTACCCAATTAAAATGGATATGACAAGCAGCCGTCTAAAAGAAGGCAGCGAAAATGAATATGAAGAGTTCACAGAGGAACAAACAATTAATAGCATGGTTCCAATTTGGCGAAAAAACAAAAGTGAGCTTACCGAAGAGGACTATGAAAATTTCTATCAAGAAAAGCGGTACGGCTTTGACAAACCATTGAAGCATATTCATATTAAAGTAGACGGTACAGTACGATATAATGCGATTTTATACATTCCAGAAAATGTTCCATTCGACTATTATTCTAAAGAATTTGAAAAGGGATTAGAGCTATATTCCAGTGGTGTATTAATTATGGAAAAATGCTCAGACCTATTACCAGACTACTTTGGCTTTGTAAAAGGTATGGTCGATTCAGAAGATCTATCCCTAAATATTTCACGTGAAATTTTACAACAAGATAAGCAACTTAAATTCATTGCGAAAAACATTAAAAGCAAAATCAAACGTGAATTGGAAAGCCTCTTAAAGAATGAACGTGAGAAATATGAAAAATTCTATAATGCCTTTGGTCGACAATTAAAATTTGGTGTTTACAATGACTTTGGACAGGATAAAGAAGTCCTCCAAGATCTAATTATGTTCTATTCATCGAAGGAGAAAAAGCTTGTTACATTAGATGAATATGTCTCAAGAATGCCTGAGGACCAAAAATATATTTATTATGCAACAGGAGAATCCATCGACCGAATTGACAAGCTTCCTCAAACCGAACTTGTCTCTGAAAAGGGATATGAAATCCTCTATTTCACTGATGATGTAGATGAATTCGCAATCAAAATGCTAATGAACTACAAAGAAAAAGAATTCAAATCTGTTTCTAGTGGTGATCTCGGTATTGAAGAAGAAAGTGAAAAACAAACAGAGTCTGAGGAAAAAGAAAGCAAAGAGCTCTTTGATTACATGAAAGAAGTACTTGGTGATAAAGTTAAAAATGTTCGTGCTTCCAAGCGTTTAAAATCTCATCCTGTTTGTCTAACAGCAGAAGGCGAAGTATCTATTGAAATGGAGAAAGTTCTCAGCGCCATGCCAAATAATCAAACTGTGAAAGCAGATAAGGTTCTAGAAATTAACGTCAATCACGAAGTATTCTCTTCCTTAAAAACTGCCTTTGAACAGGATAAAGAAAAAGTGAAACTATTTACAAATCTACTTTACAATCAAGCTCTTCTTATCGAGGGTCTGCCAATCAATGACCCAGTTGAATTTACAAATGATATTTGTAAAGTGATGGTTTGATCGTTGATGTAAAAGCTTTGTTCCGTTACGGAGCAAAGCTTTTTAAATGGTAGAATGGACCATTCATTCAATTTGGATGGACCACTTCAAAACCAGTAGAAACCGGTCAAAAAATGGTATTGACTATTCAAAAAAGAGGAGTGAACCACTCAAAAAAAAGAAAGAACCATAATATAATTAAGGATCGTCCATTTAGAACGATCTTGTTATTTCTATATTTACCCCAGAATATTAAATAATTTTAAAAATCCTTTCCGTTTTCCACGCTCTCGAAATTCGACTGGTTGGGTGTCTGTTTGACTCTGTTGCTGAGTTTCAAATAGTTTTTTTTCTAATTGTTCTATACGATTCGTTAGCTTGATCATTTCATTCTCTAAATCCTCAATTTCCCTTCTATGTGATAAAAGTTGATAGCTGACAACATTATCAGCCTTTCCGTTTATTTGACCTTCTAATTGGATTAATTTTTCGTGAAGGGTATTGGTAGTAGGTTGATCACTTTGAGTTTTCTTTCCTTTGCGTACCTTTTTAAAAGGTAAATTAATTTCGTGGAGGAGCTTTCCCTTTTGAATTTCTGCTTGTATTTGTTTAAACATCGCAATATCTTCATCGCTAAATTCGAAATGACCCAAATCATTTCGATTAATTTCCAGTTCTAATTGTTTAATCCATCGTTGAATCGTGCTATGTGAGACACCTAATAACTTCGCTACACTTGCTGTATTCAAGTAAATCCCTCCTTTTCTTTAGATTATTCTACTTTGACTAAAGGAATCCTTTGCATACGACAAAACTAGTACCGCTTCGGCAAAGAAAGTGGAAGTTTTTCGCTATTGTCGAATATTTGAACAACCCTAATGTATACAATTAGACAATTATTCATAGAAGACGAATCTTCCTCCACTCCGTTTGTCTTGCTAGACCATAAGCTTCAAGCTATAATACAAGCTTTTCAAAAACCGAATATTTACTTTGGTTACAAGGAATTTTATGTGAATTGTTTATATAGACTTTTCTCTTCACAAGACAGATTTAGTAGAAAGACAACCGTATATTTAAATAGACTTGGATAAGTATCTATTACAACAATTTCTAGGGGGAATATAAATATAAGTAAACGGACATGTAAAGATAGGGATCTAGATGTTGAAGAAGAAAGGAGGGTTTATATGAATTATGACATCTTCATCACTGGTTTTGTCTTCCTCATTACTATGTTGATTATTTTCTGGAGACCAAAAGGAATAAATGAAGCATGGCCTGCTTCAATTGGGGCTTTAATTATATTACTAACTGGCGTTGTATCAAGTAGCGATATACAAGACATTATCAGTAAAATCGGTGGGGCATCCATTACGATTATCTCTACGATTGTCATGGCGGTTATATTAGAAAGCTTTGGTTTTTTTCACTGGGCAGCAGCAAAACTTGCAAGCTTAGCGAGGGGATCAGGATATCGATTATACTGGTTTATCCAATTATTGTGTTTTTTGATGACACTTCTATTTAATAATGATGGCAGCATATTAATTACAACCCCTATTCTAATACTTCTATTAAAAAATCTCAGACTTAAACCACACCAGCAAATCCCCTACCTTTTAAGCGGTGCATTAATAGCTACCGCCTCTAGTGCGCCAATTGGAGTAAGCAATATTGTTAATTTAATTGCTTTGAAAATTGTTCATATGTCTCTGTATATGCATACCGCTATGATGTTTATCCCAGCTACATTAGGATTACTTTTTATGTCAGGATTAATGTTTATATTGTTAAAACGAACAATACCAAAAAAATTGCCAAATACGAAATATGATTTAGAAGCAATGTTTTTCATCAAGCATTTTCATCCTTTAAAAGGAGGCATTGATGTTAATACAAAAAAGAAACGGACAACATTCATGTTGAAATTATTACTTTTTGTGTTTATCATGCGATGTTTATTATTCGTTGCCTCGTATTTCTCCATACCTATCGAATTTGTTGCAGTATTGGGTTCAGTCGTATTGTTAGTGTGGAGATGGTACTATTTGCGAACAAATCCTGTTGATATATTAAAGAAAACACCCTGGCATATACTCATTTTTGCCTTTTCTATGTATGTGATTATTTACGGACTTCATAATGCAGGTTTAACAGAATTTCTCGTAAAAATTTGCGAACCGATTGTGAACCAGGGATTGTTCTATGCCAGTTTTATTATGGGGGGATTAGTATCTATCCTATCGAATTTGTTTAATAATCACCCCGCATTAATGATTGGAACCATTACATTAACGGAAATGGGACTTGATCCCGTTACACTAAAAACTATCTATTTAGCAAATATAATTGGCAGTGATATGGGATCTTTATTATTACCGATCGGAACACTCGCTTCATTAATTTGGATGCATATATTAAGACAAAATAAAATCAAAATTAAATGGAAGGATTATTTGAATGTATCACTGATAGTCATCCCGTTAACTACCATCGTTACCTTATTCCTATTATTCTATTGGGTACAAATGATATTTACTTAAAGGAGAGGTAGGAGGGAGTAAATGAATAAAAAATAAAAAAGCACCCGTAAAGGATGCTTCAACATAACCCCAATAAGGTCCTCTATCTGTTATGTTAGATGGAGGTCTTTTTCCATTCACTATATATTTATTAACATAAGTGCTAAATGGTTAATACTTAAGCAATTTCACATTTAATCAAACGTTTGATTAATAAATTTTCATCCCAAACAGTTGTGTGATACAATCGTGACATCATAAATTGGTTTTAGCAAAGGAAGAAAACAATGAAAATTCAGCTACCCGTCCAGAAAAATGACTATATAGATGTAACCTTTGTCGATCTTACTCATGATGGTCATGGTGTTGCCAAAGTAGATGGCTATCCCATCTTTGTTCCTAATGGATTACCAGGAGAAAAAGCAAAGATTAAAGTAATTAAGGTCAATAAAGGATATGGATTTGGCCGTATCATTGAGTTATATGAAACAAGTCCAGACCGGGTCAAACCAGATTGTCCGATCTATAAGGAATGTGGAGGATGCCAGCTACAGCATCTGAGCTATTCAGGTCAACTAAAGGCAAAACAGAAACAAGTAAAAGATGTACTACAAAGAATTGGTAAAATTGAAAATGTAACAGTTCATCCGGTCCTAGGTATGGAAGATCCATGGCGTTATCGCAATAAAGCACAGGTGCCTGTCGGTGACAGAGAAGGCGGACTAATTGCCGGATTTTATCAGCATCGTAGCCACGATATTATCGATATGGAAGCTTGTCTCATTCAACAAGAGAAAAACGACACAGTCATCCAAACGGTAAAAGAAATCTGTGGAAAACATGGAGTTCGTGCATACAACGAAGGAACACATAAAGGCACATTACGCCATATTATGGCCCGCTATGGAATGAAAACCGGAGAAGTCATGATCGTGCTCATCACACGGACAACAGATCTCCCAAATAAAAAAGCGATTATCGACGAAATCACTGCGCAAATACCTGGTGTAAAATCTATTGTTCAAAACATTAATACACAGCGTACAAATGTTATTTTTGGAGTAGAAACAAAAGTACTTTGGGGAGAAGAAGTCATCTATGATTATATCGGCAACATCAAATTTGCCATCTCAGCTCGCTCCTTCTACCAAGTCAATCCAGAACAAACGAAGGTTCTTTATGATCAAGCCTTAAAATACGCAGGTCTAACCGGTCAAGAAACAGTTATAGATGCTTATTGTGGAATCGGAACCATCTCATTATTCTTAACCGAAAAGGCGAAGAAGGTTTATGGAGTAGAAATTGTTCCAGAAGCGATTGAAGATGCCAAACGTAATGCAGAATTAAATGGAATCACCAATGTTGAATTCGCTGTTGGTGAAGCGGAAAGAGTTATTCCTAAATGGTATTCAGAAGGCATCACTGCCGATGTTCTTGTTGTCGATCCACCGCGTAAAGGCTGTGACGAAACATTACTGCAAACCATTATTGATATGAAGCCAAAGAAAGTGGTTTATGTATCTTGTAACCCAGCTACATTAGCGAGAGATTTAAGAATATTGGAGGATGGGGGATATCAGACGGTTGAAGTGCAGCCGGTGGATATGTTCCCGCAGACGACGCATGTGGAGTGTGTTGTCTTGATGTCACGGGTGGAGAAATAGGGTCTATTCAAAGCATTGATAAATAAAGGGTTTTCGAGATTGGGAAACATTCTGCCGGTTGTGCGGAGGATATTCTGAGTCTCGAAAACCCTTGTTTTTATTTATTAAGTAAACATATCGACTGTGGAAATCGGCAGAGGGTTGAGGAGATAGGATGGATAATTTTGTAGGGTGTGGAGATAGGATAGATGTAATAAATAACAAATGTCCTAAATATATGTGTTTGATTTGATAGATGGCATTGAAATAATAATTATTCAATATAAACAGTATGTATCAACGCTAATTCATATCTATTACCATTAAACCATATTTAATATTGCGATTTTATGTTAAAATATTTATATTCATAGGTTTTTATGTTATGATAGATTACTATAATTATTATCACCAGTTTGATATCCGAGGTGAAAGAAATGAATGAGATGAATGAAAAATGGTCAAACCTTGAGGAAATTTCAGAGTATTTAGGTGTTACAAAAGATACAATTCGAAATTGGATAAAAAAAACCGATATCCCTGCTCATAAAATTGGTCGGCAGTGGAAGTTTAAACTTTCAGAAGTTGATGAATGGGTCAAGAGTGGAAAAAGTGCGATAGAATAAGTTTTGGAAGGAAGAGCTTTATGGCAGAAATACGTTTATACAACGGTGATTGTATCGAAACGATGAAGCAACTAGACGATGCATCTGTTGATTTGATAATAACCGATCCCCCATATAATTTAGGGAATTTTATGAAAAATAGAGATACTAATCTTGTGAAAATGAGAGAAAACTTTTTTGGAGCAGCTGGTTGGGATGACCTTGATTTTGATGATTGGCAAAAGTCAATGGACAACTTTTTTATGGAGTCTGCTAGGGTATTAAAAAAAGGTGGTTCTATGATTGTCTTCATGGCAATTATTAAAGTTGAAACGTTGATTAGGCTTGCAGAAAAAAGTGGATTTTATTATAAGACTACAGGTATTTGGCATAAGTTAAATCCAATGCCACGAAATATGAACCTCCATTTTGTCAATTCAACTGAAGCATGGCTATACTTCACATATAAAACACGTACAGGTACATTTAATAATGAAGGGCGTTTAATACATGATTTTATAGAAACCTCAATTACACCGAATGGGGAGAAAAAATATGGCAAGCACCCTACTCAAAAGCCAGAACAATTAATGGAACATTTTGTGGAAATTTTATCTATTGAGGGTGATACTGTCTTGGACCCATTTATGGGAAGCGGAACAACTGGAGTAGCTGCGAAAAGACATAATAGAAACTTTATTGGAATTGAGTTAGATAAAGATTATTTTAATGCTGCATCTAAGCGTATCGAGGAGGTGCCAAATGAAGCCTAAAGTAATCGATTTATTTGCAGGTGTTGGAGGAATGTCTTTGGGATTTGAACAAATGGGATTTGATGTAGTATTTGCAAATGAGTATGATGTCTCAATAGCAGATGCCTATAAAATAAACCATCCTAATACCGATATGTTAGTGGCCGATATAACAACAGTAGATTTTGAAGAAACATTTTCAAGGTATTTTGGGGAAATAGACGTCATTATCGGAGGGCCACCATGTCAAGGATTTTCGCAGAAGGGTCAGAGGAAAACAATTCATGATGAACGTAATTTCCTTTTTAAATCTTTTGTGAGAGTTGTTGAGAAAGTACGACCCAAGTACTTTGTGATGGAAAATGTCCCTAATTTACTTACTGCTGAACGCGGGTATTTTAAGAAGGAACTAGAGAAACTCTTTAATGACATGGGTTACGAATTAAACATGGGAGTGTTGAATGCGTCAGATTATGGAGTGCCACAAAATAGAAGACGTGCGATAATTATTGGTAAGCAAGGAGATGTTGCTCCTTCACTCCCAACACCACAAGAAGGTAAAGTAACAATATGGGATGCAATAAGTGATTTAGCTTACTTGAATTCTGGCGAGGGATCTGAAAAGCAAGAATATAGAAACCCGCCACAAAGTTCTTACCAAGAAACTTTGAGAAAAGAATCAACTATTTTATATAATCACGTTGCAACTAATCATTCTGCTTTAGCTTTAGAAAGGTTGTCATTGATTCCACCAAATAGTGGCAAGGAGGTTCTTCCAGAAGAGCACTTAACAAAATCTATTTATAGTGGTACTTGGACCCGTATGAGAAAAAATGAAGTATCTGTTACCATTACGACACGGTTTGATACACCATCATCAGGAAAGTTTACACATCCTTTTTTGAATCGTGCAATTACTGTTCGTGAAGCGGCTCGCATACAGTCTTTCCCAGACTCCTTTCACTTTGTTGGTACTAAAGGATCTCAAATGAAACAGGTAGGAAATGCTGTTCCGCCTTTATTAGCTAAAGCCATTGCTCAGGTTATTATGAAAGATATAGAAGTCTATAAGGAGGATACTGCATATGCAAAGGCCTGAAAACATGGAAATTTATGAAGATATAGATTTAAAGCTTGGCATTAAGTCATCTTTGCCCAACGTTAAAGCCACACTTGCCCTTTTTATTTTGATTTGGAAGAGTGAAGGACGTCCCGCAGAAGTAAAGTATTCAGTTCAAGATGGTGATTCAATTCGTATTTCGGATGAACTCATGAATAAGCTTATTGCATATTCTTCACCAGTGTATAGTGTTCATGGCATTTCGGATGATCAATTTCGTCAAACGGTGAATAACAATCAACTACTAAAATCACAAATGGAAGCTCTTATTGTAGCGTTTGAACTGTATTGGAAATTGGGCGAAATTGTTTTTCAGGATAATACTAAGCCTGTTAGTTCTGAGAGAACAGGTGGTGTGAGATATCCAAAAGAGATACATTTTACTTTGAATATGGATATTATTGATGTAGCTATGGCTGTGGCAGAGGAGAAATATAAGGAAGTTTTGCTTAATTGGTTGGGATTGAATGTTGCCACAAGTGAACGAGAAGATAAATTGCTTAAGTCCGTATTAACGGCTTTGTCAGAAACAGCCGTATTTAAACTTGATGATAGTGGTCAAGATGTAATTTTTAATCAAGATAGCATCTATCGTAAACTTTTAGCTACCACCGAACCAGTAGATATTAATGGTGATAAAGAAGCCAAGGGTTCATTACGAGTTCTGAAAACCTCGCTAAATGATGGAACTAATCCATATTTGAACTATTCGCGTGGAACAGTTACTTCTACAAATGATCCGGATCTAAACCTTGCTGATTATCAAAAACGTGTTTCTACATTCTTGTCTCTAAGTACTACAAAAATCGTAGGAATTGATGAGTATGAAGAAGTAGAGAGTGGGGCAGATGCTGCACATGAATCCAATGATGACTATCTTACCGATTCTTCTAATGCTGAATTAATAAAATATAAAACAGGATATCAAACTGATTTCCACCATAATAGAATTATCTTTGGTGCTCCAGGAACAGGTAAAAGTTATACTTTAAATCGAGATAAGGAGACCTTGCTTAAAAATGGTGGCGAGTACGAGCGTGTGACTTTCCATCCCGACTATTCGTATGCTAACTTTGTGGGAACTTACAAGCCTACGATGGTGGATTCAGTAAAGAATCTGATTGGAAGCAAAGATGAGAGGGATGTTTTAACTGTTCTGTTGGATGATAAAACGGCTCAAGAAAAATATGATTTGCTATATGAAAAATTTAAAGATGGCGATTTAACTCGCTTACCACTTTTACTAGGATTATATAGTGATGACAAGTTTAAAACTAAGAAAAAAGATGGCTCTGATGCTAGTGGTGATAATAGCGTTGAACGAAATCATGGTCGTGCGATTAGGCCATATGTAAATCTGATTTCAAATAAACAACCTGCTAGTGAAATTGCATATGAATACGTTCCTGGCCCATTTATGAGGACGTATGTTAAAGCACTTAAAAATGCTCAGTCAGATAGTCCTAAGCCATTTTTATTAATTGTTGAAGAAATCAACAGAGCGAATGTTGCAGCTGTATTTGGTGATATATTTCAGTTATTAGACCGTGATGAGGACAATGTTAGTGAATATGCTATTCAAACATCTGAGGATATTAAAAAATATCTTGCTAAAGAATTAGGAGGTAATCCACAAGAGTATTCTGAAATCAAAATCCCAGATAATATGTTTATATGGGCAACTATGAATAGTGCTGACCAAGGAGTATTCCCTATGGATACTGCATTCAAACGTAGATGGGACTTCACTTATTTAGGTATTGATGATAGCGAAGAAAAAATTGTAGGTAAAACTGTTGAACTAGGTAAAGGTGCAAACAAGAGAATAGTTGAGTGGAATGAATTGCGTAAAGCGATAAATACTGAACTTCTTTCATATAAAGTGAATGAGGATAAGTTGCTTGGCCCATATTTTCTGTCAAAGAAAATCGTTCCTGAAACGGAGCCTATTGACCCGACAAAGTTTATCGCCACATTTAAGAGCAAAGTTATCATGTATTTATTTGATGACGCAGCAAAGCAGAAACGCCAGACTCTTTTTGATGGTTGTAATGATAAGACGACATACTCTTCTATTTGCAAAGAGTTTGAGGAAAAGGGTGTATTTATCTTTGCCAAAAATATCAGCAATAAATTCCCTGCTACTGCACCTACAAATAACCTTACAGGGGACGGTGCAGAATGATATCGAAGTTTGTCCGAGAACAGAAAAGATACAATCAAACTGAATTACAGGACATCTTTCAATGCTCGGAAGAAAAAACGGTAGATATTATTAAGCGTTTGAAAGAGTTTGGTGTTCTAAAGGCTGTTAAAGCAACGGATTCTCAAAAAAATATGTCAGACCTTTTGGAAGAGGATATTGAAGTTGCAGATGTAGAGATTGGTGAGAACGAATACCTTTATGTGTTTACTTTCGTTGGTGTAATAACCGTTTGGGGTTGTGTATTAAAATGCTATCCTAAATATATCTTAACTAATAATGATCCCTTAACTGAGTTAAAAACAATAATAAAAGTTCTTGAAAAGTATAATGCCAAAGAGCAAATCATTCGTATGTATAATGATAACAGTGAAAGTAGTGCTTTCAACTTGCTTGCTGTTATGATTTTCTTGCTACATGACTACTACGAAAATGGTGCATATACGAATACAAAAGATATAATTGAAACTAATGGTTCGGGTGAAATACTGTGGGACAAGACGATAAATGAGACCTTTACTTATCTCAGTAATAATCGACCATATTACATAGAACTGTTTACACAAAAACGTATAAATGATGATTTTGATTACTTTAAAAGGCTCCATGAATCTATTATAAGTATTTGCTCTAGGGAACTAAAAGATGCAGATTTGTTGGATTTGTTTGATATACTTCCGGTTGAAGTGTCTGATGAAGAACTTGATGACTTTGGAGAAAAAGACTATATACTTTACCGCATACAAAATGAATTGAATTTGCAGTTTAATACAAGAAAGCAGTTATTACTAAAGACGTTATACGCCTATGTTGCACATAGTAGCACACTTGCAGAAATTGATTGTTTCACTATGTTTGGTACAAACAGTTTTAATTTAGTATGGGAAAAGGTGTGTGCGGAAGTACTGGACAATCAATTACAGACTCCACTAGGTTCACTGCCTATTTCGTTATCTGACGGATATAATCCTTATGACCTGCTCATTTCATTAATAGAAAAGCCAAAGTGGAATGGTTATAAGCAAGATGGTTCTGAATTTCAAAAGGCCGCTAGGGAAACCCTCGTCCCAGACCTTGTGTCGATCCATAAGATGAATAACTCACATCAGTTCATTATATTTGATGCTAAGTATTATAATATTCAACTTGAGCATGGAAAAGAACTACGGGGACAACCTGGAATTGGTGATATTACAAAGCAGTACCTATATCAGTTGGCATATAAAAATTTTGTTAATGATCATGGAATTCACGATGTTAAAAATTGCTTTTTGATGCCAACCGAACAACATAGCATTATTAATAAGGGATACGTCAATATAGAAATGTTAGATGCTCTCGGGTTACAGAATATACAAATAAGACAGTTGCCCGCAGAATTGATATACTCGCACTATTTAGCAAATGAAAAAATGGATATAGGCTTACTTCATTTATAAAGGGGATGTGGGGGAGTATGGCAGGTAATCGTTCATTTAAAGAATATGTGGCAGAAAGATTCTATAATAAAATGTTTGCTGCCATACAGGATTTCACTGAAGAAAACTACGATGGCTTAGACTTACGGCTATACAGAGTTCAAAACATCGGCGGCATTGAGTTATCAGATATAGAAGTAAAGTTCGTATCTGTTAATGACTTACCGGACATGAAAATAGAATTTGATGTTGCTGTTGAAGCTGAATTCGAAGTCCGTGAATCAAATCATCGTTATGATGAATCAGAAAATTGTCGGCAATGGTTTATGCTGGAATGCTCAGGAGATTTAGATTGCAATTTGGATGACTTTACAATCTCCAATATAACTGAGTATACTAGCAAAAATAAGCAGCCGAAACCTATGTCAGACTCCCTTGTCCCTATCATCCATAAGGAACAACTAGAATCTGTTGCCACAGACTTCCTTAGAAGACATTATCCTGAAGCATTAAAAAACCCAATGGCAGTTGAGCCACAGGTGTTGGCAGAAAAAATGGACCTTACAGTAGAAATGAGAGAGATTACAAAGGATTTCTCTGTTTTTGGGCAGATATACTTTCACGACTGTGATGCGGATTTTTATGATGAAGATAGCGATGAAATGGTACAGACCCGTGTGAGTGGCCGCACAATAATCGTGGACCCTAAAGCTTACTTTCTTCGTAATCTGGGATCAGTCAATAACACTATTGTACATGAGTGTGTTCATTGGGATCAACATAGAAAAGCATTTGAATTGGAGCGGTTATATAATAGTAGTGCCACACGAATCAAGTGTCAGGTAGTCGGGGGTATAAAAGACAATACAAGAGATGCAACTGACTGGATGGAATGGCAGGCGAATGCCCTCGCTCCAAAGATACAAATGCCACTTGCCATGTTTAAAACCCAAGCGTTCAAATTTATTAAGCAATTCAGTTCAGAACTGGGAACATCTGAACTTATAGATGTAATGGAGCCAGTTATTGACGCCTTAGCAACGTTCTTCAGTGTATCTCGGGCAGCAGCTAAAATCCGAATGATTGATGCTGGATATGAGGAAGCAATCGGAACTTTTACTTATATAGATGGTCGCTACGTCAAGCCGCATAGATTTAAGAAGGGTGCGCTTGAAAGAAATCAGACCTTTTCTATAGGTGCAGAGGATGCTGCTATCCAAAGCATAACCAATCCAGAAATGGCCGCTCTAGTTAGAGACGGAAGTTATATATATGTAGATTCTCACTTTGTGCTAAACCATCCAAAATATTTAACACAGGATATATTCGGACAAACGGTACTTACAGACTACGCACGAACCCATATGGAAGAGTGCTGCTTGGTTTTCGAGTTATCAGTCAAATCCGGGTGTAGGGAAAGATACTATACTGAATGTTTCCTCAACCGTGATAAGACATCAAATATAGATTTTGATATAAAGTATTGTAATGGTTTTGAGTATGCGGCTCCAGAAAAGAAGGCTCAATTACTAGCCGAAACGATAGCTGAAGAAATGCGAATCTATAATGAATTGCCAAATAGCTATACCAGCTCTCTCAAAATAGTACGTGAGTGGAAAAAAGTAACTTATAAAGAATTAGCAGAGAAAATATTGGTCAACGAGCGTACCATAAGACGTATCGTTAATGGTGAGGAACCGGGATCTATTAATTCCATTGTATTGATTTGCCTTGGACTTCATCTACCGCCAAATATTAGCAGTCATATAATTCGCAACTCACCATTTTCATTGAACTTCAATAACAATAGTCATATTTGGTATAACTTTGCATTGACTCACCTATATGCAAAATCGATGGATGAGATTAGAGCATTTTTACAAATACATGGGGCAGAGCCATTATAAAAGTTTAATATATTTTGAAAAAGCGGACACGGGATGTCCGTTTTTTAGTTGCAAAATATGTGAGCCATACATGAATCCTTTTAAGGGTTTGTGTATGGCTTTTTTTGTTGTTTTTAGGTGTTTTTGTTGGGAAAAGCGTCATTTTGAGCCTGAAATTAACGGGCATGAGGTGTCCGCCAAGGCTGTCCAATTCTCACCTACAATAATGATAGATGAAGGAAAGGTCCTTCGTAGTTAGCAAGAATTAGACCATTCCTCGTCTACAAAAAAATATCAAATGCCTGATTTGCAATAAGGCAAAGGATACATATTGTAACGTTTCAGTCCGTTTAGGATTGTTATGCGTTGCAATAGAAGTACCTTACCTTGTTGCGCTCATTTTCAGGACAAAGGGTCTGTGTACTTCGAGGCACAGACCTATTTTTGTATCCTTTGCCGCCAATGCAGTCCGGCGGAAAGGATGCAAAATGAAAATTAGAATTATGTACGACAACAAACCTACCTATTTGGAGGTACCAGACGAGGACTTTACCTTAATGATTGATGCAGATTACGAGGACAGGCTATCCTGTGCCGAAGATAAGGAAACTGTAACTCGCCGTTCGCCACAGGAGATTATGGACGAGCGTTTTAACAAGCCCGACTACAATAACTGGCACAAGTTTGATAGAAACAGAGGGATGCCAAAGAAGCCATTCCGTAAAGATGACCAAGCTGTAGATGAAACGGATCATATGGACTATTTCTCTGATAACACAGATGAAGAGACTCGTGAGAAAAAAGAAGAGTATGAGTATTGCTGTGAGATTATTCGTTCTATTCTTAAGCCGAAACATTCAGAACCTTTTATTGCTGTATATCTTGATGGCATGACAATGACCGAGTATGCAGAGCGAGAAGGTGTTAGTAAAAGTGCTATTTCACATCGCTTGGCTACCGCTAAGAAGAAATTAAAAAAAGTTTTTCCAGAATCCTCAACTTTCCCCTCTTGCCACGGCTAATAGATAGAGGGCAACACATAAACGCTCTCAAGAAAGAGGTGAAGAACTTGAAACACAACTTGAAAATCAGTGTTTCAAAAACTCCACAATCTGGCGGTATTGTAACTTGCCGTAATGTCACCATAAGGGAGCGTTTCCTTCGTTTCTTACTTGGTGATAAGCAGAAACTGACTATTCTTGTTCCGGGTGACACCGTACAAGAACTCGCCATTAGTGAGATTAAGGAGGGAGGATCAAACCATGAGCAAAATCAAACTACTTCTTGATGTGGTTTCTGATATGCGTTCTTTGGCAGACAGCATAAAAGCGGTCGCTGATGCAATGGCGGGCAATGAACCTGTCGAAGCAAAAGAACCGACTACACCTGTAAAAGAACCTGCGCCAAAGAAAAAGGAAATCACTCTAGAGGAAGTCAGAGCAAAACTTGCTGAGAAGAGCCAAGCCGGTCTTACTGCCCAAGTAAGAGAAATCATCAAAAAATACGGTGGCTCTAAATTAAGCGAAGTTGACCCAAAACATTATGCAGATATGTTGAAAGATGCGGAGGTACTAGGTAATGAGTGATCACGCAGTACTTTCCGCATCGGGGTCCCATAGGTGGCTGAATTGCCTTCCATCTGCAAGATTGGAACTAGAATTTGAAAATAACGAATCCAATGCAGCTGCTGAAGGCACCGCCGCACATGCTCTTTGTGAACATAAACTTAAAAAAGCACTTCACATGAGAAGTAAGCGTCCTGTTTCATCTTATAACACCGATGAGATGGAAGAACACAGCGATGCCTATGTTGAATTTGTAATGGAGCAGTTTGAACTGGCGAAACAAAGCTGTACCGACCCGTTAATACTTATTGAACAACGTCTTGATTTTTCCTGCTATGTACCACAGGGGTTCGGAACTGGTGACTGCATCATCATTGGCGATAAAAAGCTTCATATTATCGATTTTAAGTACGGCATGGGTGTGTTAGTAGATGCAGTAGGAAACCCACAGATGAAATTATATGCCCTTGGAGCTTTGGAAATCTACGATAGCCTGTATGACATCGAGGAGGTTTCTATGACTGTCTTCCAGCCACGCAGGGAGAATGTCAGTACATGGACAATGCCGGTAAATGAATTAAATGACTGGGCAGAAAACGAACTGAGACCAAAGGCCAAAAAAGCCTATGAAGGTGAAGGTGACTATCTTCCAGGTGAATGGTGTACTTTCTGTCGAGCAGCTGTTAAATGTCGTGCAAGGGCTGAAGAGAAACTGAAACTAGCACAAATGGAGTTTAAATTGCCACCCCTGCTTACGGACTCTGAAATTGAAGAAGTTCTTTCTAAACTGTCCGACCTTACAAAGTGGGCGAATGAAATTATGGCTTATGCCACAGAAGCAGCCGTTAATCACGGTAAAGAGTGGTACGGTTTTAAGGTAGTCGAGGGCAGATCTGTTCGTAAATATAAAGACGAAGAAGCTGTGGCTGAAGCAGCCAAGGCAAACGGTTATAAGGATATCTACCGTCACAGCCTTATTACCTTAACGGAAATGCAGAAACTGATGGGCAAAAAGAAATTTGAAGAAATCCTCGGTGGTCTTATACATAAACCACTAGGTAAGCCAACGCTGGTTCCACTTTCCGATAAGCGGCCAGCTATGAATATATCAAACGTAAAAAACGAATTTAATGAGATAACGGAGGAATCGTAATATGAATAATCAAAACAGAACAAAGGTTGTTACAAGCGTTAACACACGACTCAGCTACTTTCATGGCTGGGAACCAGTATCTATTAATGGCGGGGCGGAAAAATACAGTGTTTCCGTATTGATTCCAAAAACAGATAAGGAAACCATCAATGCTATCAATGCAGCCGTAGATGCAGCCATTGAAGAGGGCATTGCAAAGTTTGGCGGTAAAAAGCCGAATAAGGCTGCTATCAAACTGCCACTTCGAGATGGTGATGTGGAACGTGATGATGAGGCATATAAAGGGAATTACTTTGTAAATGCCAACAGCAAGACTCCACCCCAAATAGTAGATAAAGCAGTTAGACCAATCCTAGATCGCAACGAGGTATACAGCGGTTGTTACGCAAGAGTATCCCTAAATTTCTATGCTTTTAACTCTAATGGCAATAAGGGTGTGGCTTGCGGTCTTGGTAACATTCAGAAGATAAGAGATGGAGAGCCTTTAGGTGGAAGAACCAATGCTGCTGATGATTTCACAACCATTGAAGATGATGATTTTCTAGCATAAAGAATAAATACAGACGAGGTGGTGGAGGTTGTTCTTCTGCCACCTCGTTTGCATTGGAAAGGGCGGTAATACATGAATTCTATTTCTATTGATATTGAAACTTTTAGTGGCGCCAATCTTCAAAAGTCTGGTGTTTACCGTTATGCCGAGAGTGATGATTTTGAAATTTTACTATTTGGCTATTCAGTGGATGGCGGCGAAGTACAAGTTGTTGACATTGCTTGTGGAGAGGAAATCCCAGATGAAATTATAAACGCACTTATGGATAATTCCGTCACCAAGTGGGCTTTTAATGCAATGTTTGAGCGTGTGTGTCTATCAAAATGGCTTAACCTTACAAATTATCTTGACCCTACATCTTGGAAATGCTCCATGATCTGGTCGGCATATATGGGACTTCCGCTTTCGCTAGAGGGGGTCGGTGCAGTTTTAGGTTTAGAAAAGCAAAAATTGACTGAAGGTAAAGACCTTATTAAATATTTCTGTACTCCCTGCTCCCCTACTAAATCAAATGGCGGTCGAGTTCGTAATCTGCCGGAACATGACGTGGAAAAATGGGAGCGGTTTAAAGCATATAACCTTCGTGATGTGGAAACTGAGATGTCAATACAGCAGAGATTATCCAAGTTTCCGATGCCTGGGACCATTTGGGAGGAATATCATATCGACCAGGAAATCAATGATCGCGGCATTGCCATTGACATGACTTTCGTAAAACAGGCTGTCGAGATGGATGAGCATTCCCGTGAAAAGCTGATGGCTTTAATGCAGGATATAACCAATTTAGAGAATCCAAACTCTGTGCAACAAATGAAAGATTGGCTTGCCGACAATGGGCTAGAAACAGAGTCCCTAGGTAAAAAAGCTGTTGCTGAGATGTTAAAAACAGCACCTGAACCACTAGGCACTGTTTTAGAACTTCGTCAGCAACTTGCGAAATCATCGTTGAAAAAATACACAGCAATGGAGAACGCAGTATGTAGTGACGGTCGTGCAAGAGGAATGTTTCAGTTTTACGGAGCCAACAGAACAGGAAGATTCTCTGGCAGGCTGATTCAACTGCAAAATCTCCCACAAAACCATATGCCTGATTTGGAACAGACTCGTGCTTTAGTTCGAAGCGGAAACTTTGATGCTCTTACTTTACTCTATGATTCTATCCCAGAGGCACTATCAGAGCTTATTCGTACTGCTTTTATACCTCGAGAGGGCATGAAGTTCATCGTTGCAGATTTTTCAGCGATTGAGGCTCGCGTCATTGCCTGGCTTGCAGGCGAAAAATGGAGAATAGAAGTATTCCAAAATGGTGGTGACATCTACTGTGCCAGTGCTTCTCAAATGTTTAGTGTACCTGTTGAAAAGCATGGTTTGAATGGCCATCTTCGTCAGAAAGGAAAAATCGCTGAACTTGCCCTCGGTTACGGCGGATCTGTTGGAGCATTAAAATCAATGGGTGCTTTGGAGATGGGAATTGAAGAAGAGGAACTACAACCGCTTGTAACGGCTTGGAGACAGTCCAATCCCAATATCACAAAACTCTGGTGGGATGTTGACCGGGCAGTAAAAACTTGTGTTAAGCAAAAAACTCCCACAGAGACACACGGCATTAAATTTATCTATCAAAGCGGGATGCTCTTCATTGTCCTCCCTTCTGGCAGACGGCTTGCCTATGTGAAACCTCGTATGGGAGAGAATATGTTTGGCGGTGAGTCGGTTACTTATGAAGGGGTCGGTGGGACGAAAAAATGGGATAGAATCGAAAGCTATGGACCCAAATTTGTAGAGAATATTGTTCAGGCAATCAGTCGTGACATCTTGTGTCATGCCATGCAGACATTAAAGAATTGTTCCATTGTGGCTCATGTACACGATGAAATTATCATCGAGGCAGATATGGGGACGTCACTTTCCGCTATCTGTGAACAGATGGCTAAGATACCAACATGGGCAAATGGCCTGTTGCTTAGTGCTGATGGTTATGAGTGTCAGTTTTATCAAAAAGATTAAATTAATTGGTAATCGGATAATCGTGTGGGAGGAGGTTAAAAGACCTTCAATTTTTAAATAATGAAAACAGGATAGCACTTATTTTATGACCGGTACGTGCTATCTTGTTTGTTTAATAAACGCTCCATTTTTGTGGAATAAAGGGTTAAAATTCGAATCTTGAAGAAATATAGTGAAAGAACCGATTTTGACTCCTCTCTCTATAAAGTTAATAATAAATCAAGGGGTAAGACTAAATCTATTAAAAACAAATGGGACAATAATTGATACATCGACCGATTAGCTTAATTGATTTTATTGCAGAGTGTCTCTAAATGATAACGAATAACTTCCTTCACCTTTTCTGGAGAGTATACATCAGGTCTTAATAAAGCATGAATCGACAATCCCTCTATTAATGCCGTTAACCTACTCTTTTCTAATTCTGCATTCATTGAATCTGATAATACGCCTTTTAGAGCTAAGATTTCAATCATTGAATTTGCTAATTCATATGTACCGTCCGTCATTTCATCTTTTTTGTCCTTTATTGTATCACTTGTAAGTGAACGTAATGCAAGAATCCACCAAACACTCGTTTCAATTTTCTTTTCTTCATCTATTGGTACTAGCTCTAATAAAACTTCTTCTACTGCCTGCACTGGGTTTTCTGACCATTCTTTATTTTGAGAACGTTTTTTCCCTTCTTCTAAGTAGTAATTCATAATAAATAATAACATTTCATCTTGAGTTGAAAAATAATGTCTTAACGCACCAGAAGACATCCCTGTCTCAGCTGCAACTCTTCGTATAGACGCTTTCTCAACCCCTTCTTTCCTAATAATATTCCATGCAGCCTCAGCAATTTGTTTGCGCTTTTCATCATGATCAACAATTTTTGGCATTATAAAAATCACTTCCTTTATTTAGCACAGTGTGTTATTATCTTTTTATAGCACGGTGTGTTAAATAGATAATACCACAACATTTAAAGGAGGACTAGTTTGTTTGATCGAAACTATTGAAGCATTGATGCCTTCTTCATCATTAGACATTTCTTCAGCATTAATGATTATTTCTTTGTGTGCTTTAATTGATATTTTAAGTCCCGGTGTACTGACTGTAACAGCCTATTTATTACTGACACAACCGAATCAGTTATCTTCTCGTTTATTTGTGTTTTTATTCATCACGCAGTTAGGCTATTTCATCACGGGTTTATTACTCTACTTTGGTGGAAATTCATTATTGAAGAGAATAGAACAATTGTCTCAGTTTGACTTTATCAATTGGTTTTATATCCTACTTGGAGCAGTTCTTGTTCTAATAAGCTTCAGTAAACCAAAAGAGACTACAAAAAAACGTTTAATTTCATTTATCCCCAAAAATACAACAATTAAAGGGATGATTATACTAGGAATCATTGTTTTCCTAATTGAATTTGTAACGGCATTGCCTTACTTTTATTCAATCTTTTTAATGAATCATCAAACAATTGAGACTACACCTGCTATCTTAATAATAATTGGATACAATCTAGTAATGGTGCTTCCTTCTCTATTACTGTTAGGGGTTAATATTATATTTAAAGAAAGATTGCAACAATTTCTTATTAAAATCAGGTCAAAATTAAATGAAGCTCCAATCTCTTCGCTCTTGGTAGCGACAGGAGTCATAGGTGCAGTTTTTTTTAATATCGGTCTTAGAGGCATTTTAAATTAGAAAAAATATTAAAGAGGTGTTCATCATGAAAGAAATTATCAGTGGTCTCAGTCTACTTTTTATTATTCAGGGAATAGGCGGATTAATCAATCATTTGACTAATGGGGGAAAAAGTTGGTTTTTAGTAAATTATATTGATGCGTTTCAAGGGTTTGAAATCGTTTTGGACATTGTATTTATTGCAGTTGGTGGAATCATAGCTTTAGCCACTCGTAAAATAACATCAAGTAAAAGCAATAAGTGAATGATGTAAAATAAAAAATACAGAGTGAGAATTTCTCGCTCTGTATTTTTTATTTTAATTGATTCTCCTCGAGGCTCTACCAACCTTACTCATCCAGGTCATAGATAAAATATGATACCAAAATGATTGTTTTCCTCTTCTCTTATTAGCTCCAAATCCTATAGGCCTATTACAGTTTACGTTACCATTTTTTGTTCATCAATCTAGTCCGTTTGTAAAAGTAGAAAATTACTGAATCAGCTTTTAAATCTATTTTACATACACAAATTTCGAACAAAAATCCGGATGTATAATTTATATTTTCAAAATCCTCAACAATTATTACCTCCTGTGGCTATTAGGTAGAGGGGTTTCCTCTCTGACTATATTGCAGGAGGTAATTCGTATGGACGAATTAGTAAAAATCAATTATGAAAATCAACGACCAACCGTACTCGGTCGTGATTTACATGAAGCCTTGGAAGTAAAGACCGCTTATAAAGATTGGTTTCCAAGAATGTGTGAGTACGGATTTGAGGAAGGATCAGACTTTAGCTCATTTTTGAGCGAAAGTACTGGAGGCAGACCAAGCATTGACCATCAGTTAACAATTGACATGGCAAAAGAGCTATGCATGATACAGCGTACTCCAAAAGGGAAAGAGTGTCGCCAATACTTTCTTGAAATAGAAAGAAGATGGAATTCCCCAGAAGCAATCATGGCAAGGGCACTTCAGATTGCCAATCAACAGCTAACTCAAGTAAGGAAACAAAATAAAGTGCTTGAAGGTACGATTGCCGTTCAGAATCAGCAAATTGCAGAAATGAAACCGAAAGTCTCCTATTACGATGTAGTTTTAAATTGCAAAGACCTCATTTCCACCTCAGCAATTGCCAAAGATTACGGCAAGTCAGCTATTTGGATGAATCGCTATCTTAATAAAAAGGGTGTCCAGTTTAAACAAGGCGGCATCTGGCTTTTATATCAGAAGTATGCGGAAAAAGGCTACACCAGCACCAAGACACATAGCTATCTTGGCAGTAACGGCCAGCAACATACAAAGGTCCATACATACTGGACTCAAAAAGGCAGACTCTTCATTTACGAACTGATGAAGGCAGACGGTATTTTGCCACAGATAGAAATGGAGGGTGTGTAATGGGAATCAACAAATTCAATCATGAAGGATACCATGATCCAACTCCCCATGAAGCACTGACCAACATAATGAAAAAGGAAAAGGCAGAGAAAAAATCTGCCTTTAAGCCGCTTGTATATATCTGTTCTCCCTATTCCGGTGATGTAGAAGGAAACATTAAAAAGGCTCGCAGTTTTTGCAGGTTTGCTCTAGACCAAAACTGTATCCCGATTGCTCCCCATCTTATGTTTCCTCAGTTTATGGATGATGAAAACCCAGAGGAACGGGAGCTTGCCATATTTATGGACATCGTGCTTATGGGCAAATGCTCCGAGGTGTGGGTGCTGGGCAATACCATCTCAACCGGTATGGCGAGGGAAATTGAAGTAGCCAAGAAACGCAGACAAACGGTTAGATATTTTAGTCCGGAGCATGAGGAGGTTGAAAGCTTATGAAAATTGCAGTGGGCAATAGCCGGATGGATAGAAAATGGAAAAACAAAGATATCTCCTGGGGGGATTTTTGCTCCCGTGTAAAGACAACACAACGTACTACAGAAACGGTAGAAGAATATCGGAAACTTAAAAAAGGCCAGCAAGATGATATCAAAGACGTGGGCGGCTTTGTCGGGGGACATTTAAAAGAAGGAAGGCGAAAGAAGGGCAATGTTCTGTGTCGTTCTTTGCTTACCCTTGATATGGATTACGGTAGACCGGATATCTGGGAACAAATCAGCATGCTTTTTGACTTCAAATGTTGCGTTTACTCCACCCATAAGCACACACCGGAAAATCCAAGACTCAGGCTTATTGTTCCCCTTGCTCGTGAGATCAGCGAAGAAGAATATGCAGCTGTTGGACGTATGGTGGCAAAAGAAATCGGTATTGACCTTTTCGATGATACGACATATGAAGCCCATCGCCTTATGTATTGGCCATCCACTTCCTCTAACGGTCAATTTGTCTACGAAGAGCAGGATGGAGCATTACTTGACCCAGATATTTATCTTTCAAAATATGAAAACTGGCGAGATACAACAACTTGGCCCGTATCAAGCAGGCAGTCTGAAGTTATTAATCGCAGTCTTAAAGAACAAGCAGATCCTCTTTTAAAGGAAGGTGTGGTAGGAACTTTCTGTCGCGCCTATTCCGTTCGTGAAGCAATAGAGAAATTCTTAGGTACAGTTTATGAAGCATCTGCTATGGAAGGGCGCTATGACTATATTCCAGCTGACAGTAGTGCGGGTGTAATAATTTATGATGATAAATTCGCTTACAGCCACCATGCCACCGACCCAGCAAGCGGCCTGCTCCTCAATGCTTTTGATCTCGTTCGTATTCATAAATTCGGTTCTTTAGATGATAAAGCTTCTACCACCACAGCTCCTGGTAAGATGCCATCTTTTGTGGCAATGTGCGAGTTTGCTATAAAAGATGAAAGAGTAAAAGCTGAGTTTTCTAAGGAAAGACAGGCACAGGCTGAAGAGGAGTTTAGTGATGAGGATTGGCAGACAGCTTTGGAATTGGATAAGCAAGGCCGAATAAAAGACACTTTAGACAACATCGTCTTGATTATTCGGCATGATGAAGATTTACAGCATATCGCTTTCAACTGCCATCGTGATGGTATTGATGCCAAAGGTGGTCTGCCTTGGGACCAGATTAAGGCGGGTTGGAATGATTCGGATAACGCGCTTCTTAAGGTGTACTTAAGCAGTAAATACGGAGTCTATTCCCCTACCAAGACCAAAGATGTTGTGTTAGCTGTAGCGTCAGAACGAGCCTACCACCCTGTTAAGGAGTATCTCGACTCACTGCCAAAATGGGATGGTATTAGTCGAGTAGAAAATCTACTCATTGATTATTTCGGTGCAACAGATAATTCCTACACAAAGGCAATTATTCGCAAAACGATGGTTGCAGCGGTAGCCCGTATTTATAGACCAGGCACAAAGTTTGATAGTGTTCTTATCTTAAACGGTCCTCAAGGCATCGGTAAATCAACCTTCTTTGCTAAGCTTGCCGGAGATTGGTTTTCAGACAGTTTGACCATTACGGACATGAAAGATAAATCAGGTGCTGAAAAACTTCAAGGATATTGGTTGTTGGAACTCGGTGAGCTTGCAGGAATGCGTAAGACGGATGTGGAGATTGTGAAGTCCTTTATTTCGAGGGCTGATGATAAGTACCGGGCAAGTTATGGGGTCAACGTCGAAAGCCATCCCCGTCAATGCGTAATTGTAGGTTCTACCAATGCAGAAAGCGGATTTCTTCGGGATATTACAGGCAACCGCAGATTCTGGCCAGTCCGTATTAGCGGAAACAGTAAAAAGAAAGCTTGGAAGATGACCAAAGAGGAAGTACAGCAGATTTGGGCAGAGACACTAGAGCTTTATGAGAAGGGCGAAAAACTCTACCTTGAAGGTGATGATGTAACCATGGCAACTAGTGAACAGGCAGATGCTATGGAAACGGATGAACGAGAAGGACTAGTTCGTACCTACTTGGATACGCTCTTGCCGGATGATTGGGTCACGATGTCTTTGTACGAGCGTAGAAATTACCTCGGCGGTAGCGAATTTGGCGGCGGCACCCGGGTTGGAACAGTACAAAGAACCCTTGTCTGCAATATGGAGATTTGGTGTGAGTGTTTCGGTAAAGAGGCATCCATGCTAAAGCCTTCAGATTCCTATGCCATCGGTGCCATTATGAGAAAGATCAGTGAGTGGAACAAGTACACTGGGAACAAGAATGGTGTTGTGACGTTTCCTGTCTACGGAAAGCAACGAGCTTATTCCCGAGTCGAGGAACAACGCTAAGTTGTACCTTACATTGTTCCCATCCTGGTTCTTTCCCTAAAGTTAGTAATGATAAGGAAAATCAACGGTTCGGAACAAGTGGAACAAGAAGTATCCTATTTATTTATAAATAGTAAAAAGAAGTAATAGTAGCCTGTGCATACACGCATACGCGCGCGTATAGGAAAATTGGGTCAAAGTTGTTTTCTTGTTCCGAGCCTTTTTATATGGGAGGTATTTATGCTTGAAAAATATATAGAAAAGAAACTGGTGGCTGAGGTAAAAAAGATGGGAGGCATTGCTGCGAAGTTTGTTAGTCCGGGTTTAGATGGGATGCCAGACCGCCTAGTGCTTTTACCATATGGAAGATGGCTTTTGTGGAATTAAAGGCTCCCGGAAAGAAACCTCGCCTGTTACAGATTAGAAGAATAAAGCAATTACAGAAGTTAGGCTTTACCTGCTATGTCATTGATGATGTTAAGCAGATTGGAGGGATACTTGGTGAAATACAATCCTCATAAATATCAGACCTATGCAACGAACTTCATACTTAAGCATCCCATCGCTGCGGTGTTTTTAGAAATGGGTCTTGGCAAAAGCGTCATTACTCTAACGGCTATATTTGATTTATGTCTTGATCGTTTTGAAATTGGAAAGGTTCTGGTCATTGCCCCACTTCGAGTAGCAAGGGATACTTGGCCAGCTGAGATAAATAAGTGGGAGCATTTAAAAGGGTTGGAGTTTTCGGTAGCAATCGGTACAGAGCAGGAGCGATTGGCGGCTCTTAGAAAACCTGCAAGTGTCTATCTTATAAATAGAGAAAATGTGGACTGGTTGGTAAACAAAAGTGGCATCCCTTTTGACTATGACATGGTGGTAATCGATGAGCTATCATCCTTTAAATCCTATGGTGCAAAAAGATTTAAAAGTTTACTAAAAGTAAGGCCGAGGGCAAAACGGATCGTGGGTCTTACGGGTACACCCTCCAGTAATGGGTTAATGGATTTGTGGGCAGAGTTTCGTATTCTCGACATGGGTAAAAGACTCGGCAGATACATAACTCACTACCGCAATTCCTTTTTTACACCGGATAAACGTAATCAGCAAATCGTATTTTCATATAAACCATTGCCAGGTGCTGAAGATGCCATATATCGGCTCATTTCGGATATCACCATTTCCATGAAATCAGTCGATTTTCTGAAAATGCCAGAGTGCGTTATCAATGAAGTGCCCGTGTATCTGAATGACAAGGAACAATCCGTATATGATCACTTTCGTGAAGAGATGGTTCTTGAATTTGCTGATGAAGAAATAGATGCCATGAATGCAGCTGTCCTTTCAGGCAAACTTCTGCAAATGGCAAACGGTGCTATCTATGATGATGATAAAAAACCCCATATTATCCACGACCGCAAGCTAGATGCTCTAGAGGATTTAATTGAAGGTGCTAACGGCAAACCCGTGCTTATTGCCTATTGGTATAATCACGATTTGGAGCGTATTAAGGCAAAATTTAATGTCAGAGAAATTAAAACTTCCAAGGATATTAAGGATTGGAACAACTGTGATATTTCTGTGGCAGTTATCCATCCTGCATCGGCGGGACACGGTCTCAACTTACAAAGTGGAGGTTCAACGCTTATCTGGTTCGGACTTACTTGGAGTCTGGAACTCTATCAACAAACAAATGCGAGACTTTGGAGACAAGGACAAAAAGAGACAGTAGTAATCCATCACATCATTACTAAATGCACAATCGATGAAGATGTGATGGGAGCCTTGAAACGAAAGGAAAAGACACAAACCGATCTTATTAATGCGGTCAAAGCAAATCTTGGGAAAGCGAGGGATGCCGTATGATGGATGCATTTGAAAAACTGGCAAATGCCATTATTCTACAGGCAGTCAAGGATTATCGTTTTGCTTTAAAAAGACTAGCAAAACACCCTCGCAATGATTCTGCTTTATATACGAAACGTGAGGTTGAGTGCTTCTTTCATTCTGGATTGTTCAATGTCCTCACCTCTCTCAACCCTGCCATGTTAATTCAACAGCTACAAGAGGAGGTGGTGCGATGATGACAGCTAAGGAATTCTTAAAACAGGCTTACCGTTTGAATGAATTGATTAATTCCGACCTTGAAGAGTTACAAAATTTAAGGGAACTATCAAGAAGTGTTTCATCCCCCGTTCTTGAGGAAAAAGTCAGTCGAACCAAGTGTACTGACCCACCCTTTGAAAAATATGTGATTAGAATAGTAGATTTGGAGCAACAGATACAACAAGAGGTGGAACGATTAATAAAGCTGAAATCAGATATCCGTGAAGCGATTAACCAGATGGAAAATGTGGATGAGAAGCTACTTCTTCGCTACCGATACATTAACTTTCTTAACTGGGAAGAAATCTGTGCTAACCTTAATGTTTCCATGAGAACCGTACACAGGCTTCATTCATCTGCTTTGCAACATCTAAAGGTTCCAAAATAAAAAGGAAAACAGTTGTGGATAGGGTTAAAAAGTTAATACCAAATTTTAAATAAGGAAAAGGCATTACATATTTATACTGCTAATATGCAATGCCTTTTTTGCTCAACTAATTGTCCTAAACAGACAAATCTCTAGTTTTTCCATTTGCTATAGCTCCCGATAATCCATCTAAAACTCCACCAGCAGTTCTATTCAAAAGATATTTATTATCAAATTGATTAATTAATTTATCTTCGAGGTGATAAGTGTTAGATGTTAAATATACAAATATCCTTGTAGTATCTAAAGACCTAAAGCTATTTATGGATAAAATTGAATTTTCTTTAGTGCCAAATATCATTCGATCAAAAAACATTTGCATACGCCAATGTTGTTGTATTCGTTTTTTGATATCACGGCTTGTACCAATATAAGCTTGAGCATATTCGTCTAACACCATAATGTAATATCCAGATTTACCATCTACAGAAGTTAGGTCTGTAATTTCCTTAAAGTTCATATTTTCACGGATGAAATTTTCTAACTCTTCATTAAAATCTTTATGAGATAATGAATGAAAATAGTTCATATTCTTATCGTAATTATATAAACAAGCTTCTGTGTGGCAATTTATAATTGAATCAGTATAGAGTTTCTTTAAATGTGAATCTTTAAAAGTTACTTTCTCTATATAATTTTCTCTTGTTAATTTTAATCCACTAGGTTTTTCAACTACATTTACCCCAAAATGTTTAACGAATGGCATCTCTTCCCCCCTCATATACATTTTACCAAGAATTACAACTCCTTTGTTAAGTTATTCTGTTACGCTAACATCAAAAGCTATAGTTCCAGACGATAATCTATAAAGTTGGCACACTTTGGCACAGTTTGGCATACGCTGACACTGTTTGTCCGTAGTGAAAGTTATATAATGGTAGTATGGAATATTAATAAACAGAAGCCTTCACGGGAGTATTTCTCCTGCGAGGGCTTTTTCTATGGGCAAAAGGAGGTGCAGTATGCCAAAAAAACCTAAGCGACCGTGCTCTTACCCTGGTTGCCCAGAGCTAACCGACAAGCGCTTTTGTGAAGAGCATGGCAAGAAGGAAGCCGCACGGTATGAAAAGTATGACCGTGATCCAGCAACCCGTAAGCGTTATGGGCGTGCTTGGAAAAGAATACGTGACCGTTACATTGCAGCTCATCCTCTTTGTGAGGAATGTAAACGACAAGGAAAGCTGACCCCAGCAACCGAAGTGCATCACATTCTTCCACTTGCAAGAGGAGGGACTCACGATAGAAGTAATCTGATGGCTCTTTGTACACCTTGCCACTCTGCAATCACAGTAAGAGATGGAGACCGTTGGAGAACCCGGTAGGGGGAGTCAAATCTCTACAGCTTTTTCTTTGTGTAACGGGCGTGGGGCAACGCGTGAAAATTCGCGGTTTCAAACAGGGTAATAGGCCCATCGATGAAAAGAGGTGAGTGAATGGCCAAAGACGGAACAAATCGTGGAGGTGCCCGTATAGGCTCCGGTCAAAAGAAGAAACCGCTTGCTGACAAAATTGCAGAGGGAAATCCCGGTAAGAGAAAGCTTGAAGTCGTGGAGTTCCAAAATACCGCTGACCTGAAGGGGCAAGAAATGCCAAAGCCAATGGCCATGCTCTCCGCAGTGCAAAAGGATGGGAAAACCCTAGTAGCAAGTGAAATCTATGAAATTACATGGAAATGGCTTGAGGAACGTGGCTGTGCCCATTTGGTACTTCCACAGCTTCTAGAGCGATATGCCATGAGTGCGGCCAGATGGATACAGTGTGAGGAAGCAGTAACTGAGTTTGGCTTTCTAGCTAAGCACCCAACCACCGGCAATGCTATTCAAAGTCCCTATGTAGCGATGAGTCAGAACTTTATGAGTCAGACAAATAGGCTATGGATGGAGATATATCAAATCGTTCGAGAGAATTGTGCTACAGAGTATTCAGGTTTAAATCCACAGGACGACGTGATGGAGCGACTGCTATCTGCCCGCAGAGGAAAATAAAGATGAGGAGATATGATGTAATGAGTAAAAAATACTTAACAGCAGAAAGTGTATGCGCCGGGCATCCTGACAAACTATGTGACATCATTGCAGATAGCATTTTGGAAGCTTGCCTACGTAAAGATAGGGCATCAAGGGTGGCTTGCGAGGTTATGGCGACTAAAGGAAAGATTATCGTGGCGGGCGAGATCTCCTGTAGCGAGAAAATCGACATCCGATACATTGTTAGGAATGTACTAAAAGAGATTGGATATAACCCTTTAAAATTTTTGATTTATGTGTATGTACATAATCAAAGTGTAGATATTGCAGCTGGTGTGAATACCGCACTGGAAGCACGAAATGGAATAAACGAACAGTACGGTTCCATAGGTGCTGGAGACCAGGGAACAATGTATGGCTTTGCTACAAAGGAAACAAGAGAAATGCTCTCCCTACCCCTTGTACTATCTCACAGAATCGTAAAGAGACTGGATGATTGTCGCAAAGGAAAATTAATAAAAGGTATTCTTCCCGATGGTAAAGCACAGGTAACGGTGGAATATGATGATGACACTCCAGTGAGAATAAAGACAATCGTAATTTCGGTACAGCATGATAAGAATAAAACACAGGAAGAACTTAAGGCAGACATCCTTAACAATGTCTTATGGCAGTGTTTTGAGGACTTCCCTTTTGATGATGAAACAGAAATTCTCATCAATCCCTCTGGTCAGTTTGTTCTTGGCGGTCCCGCTGCTGATACGGGTTTGACCGGTAGAAAAATCATGGTCGATACCTACGGAGGGCTTACATCTCATGGAGGTGGTGCTCTTTGTGGTAAAGACCCAACCAAAGTTGACCGAAGCGGTGCTTACATGGCTCGCTATATTGCCAAGCATATCGTTTGGTGTGGTTATGCAAAGAAATGTGAAGTGAGTATTTCCTATGCCATTGGTAAGGCAAATCCAGTAGCTTTTACTGTAAATACCCTTGGTACTGGCACTGTTTCTGATGAAATATTAACTCTTGCTGCCCAGGAGACTTTCAACTTAAGACCCGCGGCCATCATTGAAAAGCTACGTCTTAGAAATGTCATTTACTCTGACACCGCGGCTTATGGCCATTTTAATAGTTGTTTGTTCCCATGGGAGGATGTAAATAAATATAGTGAATTTAGAAAGGCGGTGGAAAAGTATGTTGATAGAGAGGATTAAAACGAAACTACTCATCCCCGCTGACTATAACCCAAGGAAGGATTTAAAACCAGGTGATCCAGAATATGAGAAGCTTAAACGCTCTCTTGAGGAGTTTGGATATGTAGAACCCGTTATATGGAATAAGACCACAGGCAAAGTTATCGGAGGTCATCAGCGTTTGAAAGTCCTGCTTAGTATGGGCATGGATGAAATAGAATGTGTAGTAGTTGAAATGGACGAGCAAAAGGAAAAGGCTCTGAATATTGCACTAAATAAAATAAGTGGCGATTGGGATAAAGATAAACTGGCACTTCTCATCACAGACCTAGATGCTTCTGATTTTGATGTTTCTCTTACAGGGTTTGACCCAGGGGAGTTGGAGGATCTTTTCAAAGATTCCCTTAAGGATAATATAAAAGAAGATGATTTCGATGTGGACAGCGAGCTGAAAAAGCCCGCTGTTTCGCATTTAGGGGATGTTTGGATACTTGGACAACATCGATTAGTCTGCGGAGACAGTACAAAGAAAGACACCTTTAATGTCTTAATGGATGGGAAAGCTGCCAATCTGGTAGTCACGGACCCTCCATATAACGTTAACTATGAAGGCACTGCTGGAAAAATCAAAAATGACAATATGGCGAATGAAGCGTTCTATGATTTTCTGCTTGCGGCATTTCAAAACACCGAAGCAGCGATGGCAAAGGACGCATCTATTTATGTATTTCATGCTGATACGGAAGGACTCAATTTTAGAAGAGCATTCTCCGATGCAGGATTTTATCTTTCTGGTACTTGTATATGGAAAAAGCAGTCCCTTGTTCTCGGTCGCTCCCCATATCAATGGCAGCATGAACCAGTTCTTTTCGGTTGGAAAAAGAAAGGCAAGCATCTTTGGTATTCAGACCGTAAGCAGACTACCATCTGGGAGTTTGAGAAACCAAAGAAGAACGGCGACCACCCAACCATGAAGCCAGTGGCGCTTGTGGCATATCCCATTATGAACTCAAGCCTTAGTAACTGTATTGTGCTTGATCCCTTTGGGGGTTCAGGAAGTACACTGATTGCCTGTGAGCAAACAGATAGAATCTGCTACACCATTGAACTGGATGAAAAGTACTGCGATGTTATTGTGAAAAGATATATTGAGCAAGTGGGAAACTCTGATGGTGTATTTCTATTAAGAGATGGCTTGAAATTCAGATATTGTGACCTGCCAGAGGTGAATGAGGATGAGTAAATTGACACTTGGTTCCCTCTTTGATGGCAGTGGTGGTTTTCCTTTGGGTGGTTTGCTTTGTGGCATCGAACCTTTATGGGCATCTGAAATTGAGCCGTTTCCTATACGGGTTACGACTAAACGTATCCCTCAGATGAAGCATTATGGAGATATAAACAAATTAAATGGTGCGGAGCTTCCGCCTGTAGATATCATAACCTTTGGCTCTCCATGCACGGATATGAGTGTGGCAGGTAAAAGAGCTGGTTTGGACGGAGAGCAATCCGTCCTTTTTTATGAAGCAATCCGAATTATTAAGGAAATGAGGTGTAAGACCAATGGACAATATCCAAGGTACGCAGTCTGGGAAAATGTCCTCGGTGCATTCTCGTCGAATAAAGGAGAAGACTTCAAAGCAGTCCTCGAAACGGTCATCAGTGTCAAAGAGCCGAACACCTCGATGCCTTTACCTGAAAAAGGACGATGGCCATACGCTGACATCTATATGGGAGACGGATGGAGTGTGGGTTACCGAACTATCGATGCGCAATATTTCGGAGTCCCCCAACGTCGTCGTAGAATCTACCTTGTCGCAGATTTTGCAGACGGATGTGCCGGAGAAATACTATTTGAGTCCGAAGGCTTGTCAAGGGATTTTACGCCGAGCGGCAGCCCGTGGCAAAGAACTGCCGGAAGTGCTAAAAACTGCTCTGGAAAAACAGGCGATAGCATAACTTGCCTAAATGACCAAGGCGGAAGAGTGATGTCTGTTTCGAAGGATATTACAGCAACACTTCGAGCAGAGGAACATGGACATCAGCCTTGCGTAATGCAGTCAAGCGGATTTTGTACTGAACACAGTGCCAAGAGCAGAAGTGTAGGATATGAGGAAGAACGTTCCCCTACACTTAGAGCAGGTGTTGTCCCAGGTGCAGTCATGTCCTTTGAACCGGGTGCTGCTTCTCGAGTTGGTGGCCATACTGACGAAAACTTAAGTGGATCACTTCGTGCAAACATGGGAGATAATCAAACAGCTGTTGTCATTGAAAACCATCCAACTGATAGCCGTGTGAAACTCTCGGAGGATAATAAAGTACAGACGCTGACTTCTCGGATGGGAACTGGTGGAGGGAATGTACCTCTTATTATGAACACTCCTAAAACATTAAAAATCCGCTCCGGCTGTGAAGGCGGTGGTAAGGGTGCATTGATACAAGATGATAAGTCTGCAACTCTTGGATGCAATAATGATCAGACTGTTTTTGTGCCTACTGCATATGGCATCTGTTCTGATAAAAGCAACTCCATGCAGTCAAGCAATCCACATAGCGGTATATATGAAGCGGATACTTCTCGAACTATTGATGCCAATGGAGGAAATCCGGGGTGTAATCAAGGTGGTATAGCAGTAGTTGCTCTGCAAGGCTCGATGATTGGAAGAGAGGATAAAAACGGTCCCCAAGGAAGCGGTATAGATGAAGATGTTTCTTTTACGCTTAATACCGCTGACCGCCATGCTGTTGCCTATGCTATGACTACCGGAGCCTATGCACAGGTTGAAGAAGATAAAGCACCAACGTTATTGTCGAGAGATTACAAGGATGCTCCTGTTGTGACTCAGCCTTCTTACGGTATTGATCGGGCGGCTTTTAATCAAGGAAAGAACGCTCTATATAAACCGACCATAGATGAAGAACAGCAACCTACGCTCACAGCAAAAGGTCCTGGAGCAGTGGCACAACCAGCTTCGTTTTATCCTCAGATGAAAGCTGAGAGTCAATGCTACAGACAGGACGGCACATCAAATACGATTATTAATGGCACTAATCTAGGTTATCAAAACGGATTGATTGAGCCGGACTATATTGTTCGAAGGCTTACACCAACAGAATGTGCAAGATTGCAAGGTTTTCCCGATGATTGGTGTGATGATCTTGGTACGGAAAATCCTACAGAAGATGAAATTTCATTCTGGATGGAGGTTTGGGAAACTCACCGCAAAATTATAGGTAAAAGCAAAAAGCCAAAAACAAGAAATCAGATTATAAAATGGCTAAACAAACCTCATTCCGATGCAGCCGAATACAAAATGTGGGGTAATGGCGTAGCCCTTCCGTGTGTCTGTTTTGTGCTAACTGGCATTGTGTTATCTACACAAAATACCGCCGATTAATGGAATCGTATTTTCTACAGAAAGATGCTCTAAATGACTTGATATTAACAGCTTTTAGAGTGATATATGTACGTACCGAAAGTAGAAAGGCGGTATGAAAATGCAGATTAACTATAATGTTACAGGACCAAAAAGAAAGGCACTGGTTAATGCGATCAGCCAACAACTGAATGCCCCTATAAAATATCTTGGAGCACCTACATTTGCCTATGAGGTGGCGGACTACAATGTTAATAAAAACGGGGTACTTAGTGGACCAGATAATAAGGAACTGGTTGATAAACTATTGGACTTTCACGACTTCAAAGCAATTTCAGAAGAATTTGACACACCACCTCCGAAAGCAGAAGCGAATGAAACTGAAGAATCTATCAATCTGATAATTCAAATGCCACGGGCAGAATTTACCGATACTGCACTCGAGAATCTAAAAGGGTTAGTAGAAAGTAAAGCTACTCTTATAAAGAAAGCACTTAATACGGATTCCATCCCCATCATTGTAAATGATGAATTTGTCGCCTTCCCTTGGTTTCAAGGTGAGTGCTCCGCAGAAGAGGTTAAGGCATACACCCATTTTGTCACGGCACTTTGCGAAATGGCGAAAAAACAGACCCGTGTCAATTCCACCGAGAAATCAGTAGAGAATGAAAAGTACGCTTTCCGTTGTTTCCTTCTAAGGCTTGGTTTTATCGGACCAGAATATAAGATGGAACGAAAGATTCTCCTCTCGAGGCTTTCAGGTAGCTCCGCTTTCAAAAGCGGAACGGTCAAGCAGGAGGTGAGTGAAAATTGAATATCATTCACCCAGAAATGCTAAAGCAACTTAGAAGCTATTACACTCCAGGAACCCGTGTCATGCTACTTAAAATGAACGACCCTTATACCAAACTTCAGCCTGGAGCGAAAGGTACGGTTACTAGTGTTGATGATATAGGAACGATTCATGTCAGTTGGGATTCTGGTGGCTCCCTTGGAGTGGCCTTTGGTGAGGATTTATGCAAGAAAATCGAAGAGTAAAACATACACAATTTAAGGGAAATGTGGCAGTAAATATATAGATTTATATTGTAATATTGTTTTCGAAGGAGTCAGCTAATGAATGAAATAATCAAAGAACAAATCCTTTCCATCCGAGAAAGTGGAGTCACAAATATGTTCGATGTAAACCGAGTACAGTATGAAGCAAATGAACGAGGGTTTTATGAATTGGCAGTCTATTTAATAGACCATAAAGCGGAGTATGCCCATTTCATACTGACGGGGGAAGTGGATGAAAATAAGTAAATAAAATAAAAACAGGATAAGGAGAAGAGCTTCATCTATAGGATTGAGGCTCTTTTCTTTTGTCCTTTTTCATAAAAGGGGCGGTGTTTATGCGGAAATTGAAGAAATATAAGCCGACCGCCTTTATAGCTGATGGGTCATATTACGATAAGGATGCGGCCGATTACGCTGTGGCTTTTATCGAAGCACTCTCCCATACGAAAGGTTTATGGGCAGGTAAGCCTTTTGAACTTATCGATTGGCAGGAACAAATAATCCGTGATTTATTCGGAATTTTAAAGCCAGATGGATATCGGCAGTTTAACACTGCTTATGTAGAGATACCTAAAAAGATGGGAAAAAGCGAGCTTGCCGCAGCGATCGCACTTCTCCTCACTTGCGGTGATGGTGAAGAACGGGCGGAGGTGTACGGTTGTGCCGCCGACCGCCAGCAGGCATCGATTGTATTTGAAGTAGCAGCCGATATGGTGCGGATGTGTCCGGCACTGAATAAACGTGTAAAGTTGCTAGCTTCAACTAAGCGATTGGTGTATCTGCCGACCAACAGCTTCTATCAGGTATTGTCGGCTGAAGCCTACTCCAAACACGGCTTCAATATACATGGTGTTGTTTTTGATGAACTTCATACTCAACCAAACCGGAAACTATTTGACGTGATGACAAAAGGTTCTGGGGATGCGAGGACCCAACCACTCTATTTTCTTATCACCACTGCGGGAACGGATACCCAGAGTATTTGCTATGAAACCCACCAAAAAGCGGTTGATATTATTGAGGGCAGAAAATATGATCCTACCTTTTACCCCGTAATCTATGGTGCCAAAGAAGAGGATGATTGGACAGATCCAAAAGTGTGGAAGAAAGCAAATCCAAGTTTGGGAATTACGGTGGGGATTGACAAGGTAAGGGCAGCTTGTGAAAGTGCAAAGCAGAACCCAGCTGAGGAGAACAGCTTCCGACAATTGCGCTTGAATCAGTGGGTTAAACAGTCTGTCCGTTGGATGCCAATGGCAAAGTGGGATGCCTGTGCATTTCCAGTTATACCAGAAAGTCTTGAAGGACGGGTGTGTTATGGAGGTCTTGACTTATCTTCTACAACAGATATTACCGCCTTTGTGTTGGTATTCCCACCAGAGGATGAAACAGATAAATACATTGTTCTTCCGTATTTTTGGATGCCAGAGGACAACATTGACCTCCGAGTCAGAAGGGACCATGTACAATACGATCTTTGGGAGAAACAAGGGTATATTCTAACCACAGAAGGCAATGTAGTGCATTACGGCTACATTGAACGGTTTATTGAGGAACTTGGAGAAAAGTATAACATTCGAGAGATTGCTTTTGACCGATGGGGAGCAGTTCAAATGGTGCAGAACCTTGAAGGGTTAGGCTTTACTGTCGTTCCATTCGGTCAAGGTTTTAAAGATATGTCACCACCAACCAAAGAACTGATAAAATTGACATTAGAAGAAAGGATAGCACACGGTGGGCATCCAGTGCTTCGTTGGATGATGGACAATATCTTTATAAAAACCGATCCGGCAGGCAACTTGAAGCCAGACAAGGAAAAAAGTACAGAAAAAATAGATGGAGCTGTTGCAACTATCATGGCACTTGATCGTGCTATTCGCTGTGGCTCAGGTAATAGTGGAGATTCGGTGTATGACGAGCGTGGTTTGATTGTCTTTTAAACCTTAATGGTTAGCACAATGTTTATATTCGGAGGTGACGCCTATGAATCTAATAAAAGGACTGTTTCGGTCAAGGGACAAACCGCAAAACCGTGTAGGCAGTGCATTTTCCTTTTTGTTTGGCGGTACGTCATCTGGTAAAACAGTGAATGAGCGTACTGCAATGCAGTCAACAGCGGTGTATGCCTGTGTAAGAATACTAGCTGAAGCGATTGCCGGACTGCCACTTCATGTATATAGATATCGTTCTGATGGAGGCAAAGAAAAGATTTCTTTCCACCCGTTATATTACCTTCTTCATGATGAACCAAATCCAGAGATGACTTCATTCGTGTTTCGAGAAACACTGATGAGTCATCTTTTGCTTTGGGGAAATGCCTATGCACAGGTGGTCAGAAACGGTCGTGGGCAGGCGGTTGCACTTTATCCCCTACTCCCTAACAAGATGGAAGTTAGTCGAGCAACAAACGGAGAGCTGGTCTACACCTATTACCGTGATACTGACGAAAGTGGCCTAAACCCAAAAGGCGGCTATGTCACACTCCGTAAAGATGAAGTTCTACACATACCTGGCTTAGGCTTTGATGGACTCATTGGTTATAGCCCTATCGCTATGGCAAAAAATGCAATCGGTATGTCCCTAGCTACTGAAGAGTATGGTGCGGCATTCTTTGCCAATGGTGCTAATCCGGGAGGTGTGCTGGAACACCCAGGAGTAATCAAAGATATACAGTGGGTCAAGGATAGTTGGAATAGCGCCTACCAAGGCACGGGTAATGCTCACAAAATTGCTGTGTTGGAAGAAGGCATGAAGTTTCAAGCCATTGGTATCCCACCGGAACAGGCACAGTTTCTTGAAACACGGAAATTCCAAATTAATGAGATTGCGAGGATTTTCCGAGTACCGCCCCACATGGTAGGTGATCTTGAGAAATCTAGTTTCTCCAATATTGAACAGCAGTCTTTGGAGTTTGTAAAATACACTCTCGATCCATGGGTGGTGCGATGGGAACAAAGTCTCCAGCAATCGCTAATTTTGCCTTCTGAGAAAACTTCACTGTTTATCAAGTTCAATTTAGATGGTTTGCTTCGTGGCGATTACCAAAGTCGTATGAACGGCTACGCTACAGGTCGGCAAAACGGCTGGATGTCAGCCAACGATATCCGTGAACTGGAGGATATGAACCGCATACCAGCTGAGGAAGGTGGCGATTTATATCTGGTAAACGGAAATATGACAAAACTGGCTAACGCAGGTGCGTTTGCCAAAACCGAAGGAGGTCAGTAGATGAGGAAGTTTTGGAACTGGGTGCGAGATTCTGATGAGGAACGTACCCTCTATTTAAATGGAGTGATATCCGAAGAAACGTGGTGGGGTGATGAGGTCACACCTAAGGTTTTCAAAGATGAACTGCTGGCAAGCACAGGCGACATTACGGTGTGGATTAATTCCCCTGGAGGTGATGTGTTCGCAGCCGCTCAGATTTATAACATGCTGATGGAGTATACCGGAAAAGTCACTGTAAAGATTGATGGGCTTGCGGCAAGTGCGGCATCCGTTATTGCCATGGCAGGTGGAGATGTATATATGTCTCCTGTATCGATGCTTATGATTCATAACCCGTCAACGATTGCTATCGGTGATAGTGAGGAAATGTTGCGAGCAAAGGCTCTATTAGATGAGGTCAAGGAAAGTATTATTAATGCCTATGAGTTAAAGACGGGTCTTTCTCGAACAAAACTCTCTCATCTGATGGATGCAGAATCATGGATGAATGCGAATAAAGCCATTGAACTAGGTTTTGCAGACAAGATTATGTTCATGGAAAGTGAAACACCGGATTTGACGGATGGTCTTATTTTTAGCAGGATGGCGGTTACTAACTCGCTTATCAGCAAGCTGCCAAAACAACCAAAACAGAAAACAGGTACACCCATTGAGTCGCTTGATAAGCGGCTTTCTTTAATTTCGCACTAATTTTAAGGGAGGAAAATAACAATGAGTAAAATTCTTGAATTGCGCGAGAAACGCGCTAAAGCATGGGACGCGGCAAAGGCATTCCTAGACTCAAAACGTGGTGGTGATGGGCTTCTATCCGCAGAGGACACGACAACCTATGAAAAAATGGAAGCCGATGTGGTGGCTCTTGGTAAGGAAATTGAGCGTCTGGAGCGTCAAGCATCTATCGACTTGGAACTGTCGAAAGCTACCAGTAACCCAATTACGAACGAACCTACTAGAACTGGAGAGGAAAAGACTGGTCGTGCAAGTGCTGAATACAAAAAGGCTTTCTGGAACGCAATGCGTGACAATGTCAGCTATGGAGTAAGGAACGCTCTAAAGATTGGCACCGATTCTGAAGGCGGATTCCTTGTACCGGATGAGTTTGAGCGTACGCTAGTAGAAGCTCTAGAGGAAGAAAATATTTTCCGTAGACTGGCCAATGTAATCACTACATCTTCTGGTGACCGCAAGATTCCTGTTGTTGCAAGCAAAGGCACAGCAAGCTGGATTGATGAAGAAGGAGCTATTCCAGAGAGTGATGACAGCTTCGGTCAAGTATCTATCGGTGCTTATAAACTAGCAACGATGATTAAAGTCTCTGAGGAACTACTAAATGATTCTGTGTTTAATCTCGAAAGCTACATCACAAGAGAATTTGCACGTCGTATTGGGAATAAGGAGGAGGAAGCTTTCTTTGTAGGTGACGGTACAGGCAAGCCGACAGGAATTCTAAATGCTACAGGTGGAGGTCAAGTTGGTGTTACTGCGGCTAGTGCCACTGCCATCACTTTGGATGAGGTTTTAGATTTATTCTACAGCTTGAAAGCACCTTATCGAAACAAGGCAGTTTTCGTAATGAATGATGCAACTATAAAAGCTATCCGCAAATTGAAGGATGGTAATGGGCAGTACTTATGGCAACCTTCCATCCAAGCGGGTACACCTGATACGATTCTTAACCGTCCGCTGTATACCTCAACCTATGTACCTACTATTGAAGCTGGTGCAAAGACTGTGGTATTCGGTGACTTTAGTTATTACTGGGTAGCAGACCGTCAAGGACGTGTATTCAAACGATTAAATGAACTCTTTGCTGTTACCGGTCAAGTAGGATTTATTGCTACTCAGCGTGTTGACGGAAAGCTTATCTTACCGGAGGCCGTTAAGGTACTCCAACAGAAAGCCTAACGGAGGTGCTTTATGAGTTATAACACAAAGAACTATACCGAACAAGGCGGAGAAAAAACTGTCATCGGTGGTGTCTTAGAAATTAAAGAGGGGGCCTCGGTTACGGGGCTTCCTGTTCTTGAAAATCAGGCAGATAGCATAGCCACCGATGTTGCTGGCTTAGTTACGGACTTCAATTCCCTGCTTGCCAAACTAAAAGCAGCAGGGCTTATGGAGGCTGACTGAGGTGGAATGTAAGGGAGGTTGGTGGTATGGCAGTGGCAGATAATCTTTTGCCTAAAGTTAAAGCGAACTTAATTTTAATGCATGATCAGGATGATGCACTCCTTATTGGATTTATCACTGCTGCAGTCTCATATGCACAGAGCTATCAGCACGTTCCTGAAAACTATTATGAAACCCATGCCATGCCTCCAACAACTATGAAAGCAGGGATGGCTCGACGGCAGGTTTCTTTGCTGATAGCGTACAGGCGGGGCAACAAGTATGGAACACGGTAAACTTGCTTTTACGGCTTGACCGAGAGTGGGGTGTTTAGCATGAGCTTTGGAAAGATGAACACCTTCATCGATATCATTAGTACGGTACCGATAAAGGATGAGGAAGGCTTCGCCACAAAAGGTGACAACATACTCGCTAGTGTACTTGCTTACAAGGAAGATCGTCATGGCAGTGAGCGATGGACGAATATGGCATCCTTTTCTTCTGCAACTTCCTTGTTTCGGTTTCGGAAAATCTTCGGACTTAAGGTGACGAATGAAATGGTTATCGTCTGTGATGATGGCAGATATCAAATTTTAAGTGTTGAGGATGTAAGAAATCGAGGGATGTATGTCGAGGTTTTAGCCGAAAAGCTAGAACCAACTGTGAGGTGATGGATATGGCAAAAGCGAATATAAAGATGCCAGAAGAATTCCTTTTAAAGGTATCTCGATTAGCTGACCAGACCGATGTGATTCTTCCTAAGGTTTTGGAAGTTGGCGGTGAAGTGGTGCTGGATAAAGTCAAAGGAAATCTAAGTAAGGTGGTTGGCAAGGGCACGAAATATCCATCCAAAAGCACTGGTGAGTTGCTATCTTCACTGGGTCTTTCTGGAGCAAAGCAAGATAGAAACGGAAACTTCAATGTAAAAGTCGGCTTTGCCGAGCCACGATCTGACGGCGAGAGCAATGCTAAACTTTCCAGCATTATCGAATATGGCAAACATGGTCAGCCTGCAAAACCCTTCCTAAAGCCTGCGAGGAATGCATCTAGGAAACCTTGCATCAACGCAATGGTCGCCAAGCTGGAGGAGGAGATCGAGAAGATATGAATATTTTAGAGGAATTGAATACCCTTGTTTCCACTATACCGCTCCCCGTGGAAACCGGGGTTTTTTCAGGTTTGGCACCAGATGAGTATGTCGTGATTCTCCCTCTTTCGGATATTTTTGAAGTTCATGCGGATAACCGTCCAGGCTTTGATGTGCAGGAAGCGAGGATATCATTGTTCTCAAAAAGTAACTACTTAAAGAGGAAAAGACAGCTCACCACTTCTTTAATAAATGCGGATTTTACTGTGGCCGAACGGAGATACATCGGACACGAGGATGATACTGGATATCATCATTATGCCATCGATGTGGCAAAAAACTATAGATTGGAGGAATAACACATGGCAACGATTGGTCTTGATAGACTGTACTATACAAAAATAACCGAGGACGATAATGGTGAGGAAACTTATGCCCAACCTTCTGTGCTGGCAAAAGCCATCACTGCTGAACTCTCGGTAGAACTGGTGGAAGCCATTCTGTACGCCGATGATGGTGCGGCTGAGGTAGTGAAAGATTTTAATAGTGGTACACTCACTCTCGGTGTAGATGACATTGGTCCGATAGTCGCAGCGGATTTAACTGGTGCTTCTACAGATGACAACGGAGTATTAATCTCAGCCAGTGAAAACGTGGGTACACCCGTTGCAGTGGGGTTTCGTGCGCAAAGGGCGAACGGAACATACCGCTATTTTTGGCTGTATCGCGTTAAGTTTGGACTACCAGCGACCAACTTACAGACAAAGGCTGATTCCATTACCTTTTCCACACCCACCATTGAAGGAACCGTTATGCGTAGGAATAAGCTGGATGGATTGGGTAAGCATCCATGGAAAGCGGAAGTTACAGAAGGTGATCCTGGTGTTTCATCGACCACCATAACAGGTTGGTTCACAGAGGTCTATGAGCCTGTCTATACACCTGAACCATAGGAGGAGAAATAATGGATAATGAGAGAGGTGCCGCAATCAACATTGGTGACAAAGAGTATGAACTGGTTTTAACTACACGAGCAACAAAGGCCATTGCGGGTCGTTACGGTGGTCTTGAAAACCTCGGAGAAAAACTGATGAAATCAGAAAACTTCGAGATGGCACTGGACGAGATTGTTTGGCTAATTACGTTGCTTGCAAATCAGTCCATTTTAATTGGCAATCTTAAGAATAAGAACGCACCAGAAGAATTGCTTACAGAGGAAGAAGTGGAGCTTCTTACCTCACCGCTTGACTTAGCGGCATATAAAACTGCAATTACCGAGGCGATGTTCAAAGGTACAAAGCGCAATGTAGAAAGTGAGGTGGAAACTCCAAAAAACGTGGAAGTCGGGTAACAGACGCTGAGGTCTTTACCCGGCTTCTTTATTATGGAACAGTTCAGATGGGCATGGACTCAGAGGAATTCTGGCTTATACCAATTGGACTGTTTTTTGATTTATGGACTTGCCACAAGCAATGGCACGGCATTGAAAAACCAAAGAAAACTCGGACCATTGACGATATTATCCCACCAGGCATATAGGAGGAGGTGAAGGGATGGCGGACAATTTTGGATTAAAAATAGGTGTCGAGGGTGAGCGAGAATTTAAGAAGGCGCTCTCGGAAATCAATCAATCATTCAAGGTATTGGGTAGTGAAATGGCTCTTGTGACTAGCCAATTTGATAAGAATGATAAATCCATTCAGTCGGTCACCGCTCGTAATGCTGTTCTGAATAAGGAAATTGACGCACAGAAAGAAAAGATTTCTACCCTTAAGGCTGCCCTTGATAATGCCTCCTCCTCTTTCGGTGAAAATGACCACCGCACCCAAAACTGGCAGGTCCAATTAAACAGGGCTCAGGCAGAACTAAATCTTATGGAGCGTGAACTTGAAGAGTCCACTATTGAAGCGGATAATCTCGGTGAAGAGTTAGAGGATTCTGGCAAAAGTGCAGAGGATGCAGGTGGCAGATTTGAAAAGCTTGGCGGTGTACTCAAAGGCATTGGTGTAGCGATGGGCGCAGTTGCCGTTGCCGCTGGAGCCGCGGCTATTAAGTTGGGTAAAGAAGTAGTCACGCAATTTGGGGAGTTGGAACAAAACCTGGGCGGCTCAGAAGCGGTTTTCGGTGCATACGCTGCATCAATTCAAAAAACCGGTGAGGAAGCCTATAAAAATCTTGGTGTTTCCCAAAGTGAGTATCTTGCGACCGCCAACAAAATGGGTGCGTTGTTCCAAGGCTCTGGTATTGAACAGCGTAAAAGCCTTGAATTGACAGAAAAGGCCATGCAACGTGCGGCGGACATGGCATCTGTAATGGGTATAGATATGTCTTCTGCAATGGAGGCGGTCACGGGAGCGGCAAAAGGAAATTTCACCATGATGGATAACTTAGGGGTTGCGATGAACGCTACAAACATTGAAGCCTACGCTCTCGCAAAGGGTCTGGATTTTACTTGGAATACCGCAACACAAGCGGAAAAAGCCGAAGTAGCAATGCAAATGTTCTTTGAGAACACAGAGCAGTATGCAGGTAACTTTGCAAAAGAATCAACCGAGACAATCTCCGGTTCTATTGGGTTACTACAGGCCGCACTTGGTTCATTTACAGCTGGACTCGGTAATGCCAATGCTGATATGACGAATCTGACTGAGAATCTTGTTGATGCTTTCGAGGCGGTTGTCACTAATATTGTACCGGTTTTAGAAAATATCGTAGCCGCCTTGCCAAAAGCGACAGGCGCAATATTAGCGGCGGTTGCAGACTTGCTACCAATGCTTCTTGAATTGGTTACAAATATATTCGCGCAAGTACTGGAAACAATTTTGAGCCTTTTACCCGAACTTATTCCAGCGACGGTAAGTGCTCTAATGACGATTGTCGGTGCATTAATTGATAACCTTCCACTGCTAATAAATGCAGCAATTGAATTAGTAACAGCACTTGTGGAGGGAATCGGCATAGCGTTACCACAACTCATCCCTGCGGCAGTTTCTGCAGTTATGCAGATTGTCCAAGGATTGATGGATAACCTACCACTCATTTTGGATGCCGCTTTGCAGTTGATTATAGGGTTAGCACAGGGATTGGTAGAGGCAATACCTCAGCTTACTTCTGCCTTACCGGTCATCATCAAAGCAATAGTGGATTTTATCATTGCATCTATTCCACAGATTATTGATGCGGGTATTCAATTATTGACCTCACTGGTCACAGCTTTGCCTACCATTATTACAGCAGTTGTGGAAGCAATTCCGCAAATTATCGATAGTATCATCAGTGCTGTTATTGGGTCGATTCCTTTGATTATTGATGCAGGTATCCGGCTTCTAATATCACTCATACAGGCATTGCCACAGATTATTACTACTGTTGTAGGTGCTATTCCCAAGATTGTTAGCTCGCTGGTCAATGCCATTATTGGTAACATCGATAAGATTATCTTAGCGGGTGTACAACTGTTTGTGGCACTGATTGCAAATCTGCCAAGGATAATCGTGGAGATCGTAAAAGCCGTACCGCAGATTATCTCTGGACTGGTTAGGGCCTTTACTGGCTATATCGGTCAAATGGCACAAGTGGGCGGCAATTTGATTAAAGGGTTGTGGAAGGGTATATCAGACGCAGGTGCATGGTTATGGGGTAAAATATCCGGGTTTTTCGGAAATGTTGTATCGAGGATAAAAGACTTTTTCGGTATCCGCTCCCCTTCAACTCTATTTGCTGGAATTGGCCACAACATGGGTGAAGGTATCGGTGTAGGTTTTGAGGATGCAATGACAGCAGTTTCAAGGGATATGCAAAATGCAGTACCAACCAGCTTTGATTTTAATTACAGAGGTGTATCTGGACAAGGTAATGCCACGGGTTCAAGTATCACTCAAAATATTTCAGTTGTGACACCTAAAGCTCTATCAGAAAAAGAATTAGCACGGGAGTTTAAGAACCTATCCCGTAAACTGGCACTTGAATTGTAAAGGAGGTACGGAAATGGAGCTAACATACACCAATAGAGATGGAGAGAGTATTACGCTTAAGCAAAGCCGACCGTACTTTCTTACGAAGGTAGACGGTACTGGAAATATTCGTCAAACCGTCAACACTTTCAAGGCGCCGGATCAGGATGGCGCTTTTTATATTTCCTCCACACTAGATATGCGAAACATAACGATTGAAGGTACGGTTGTTGCTGATACTCCCGATGAAGCCTTTAAAAGGAGACAACGATTCCTTCAAATATTCAGCCCAAAGCTACTAGGGACCCTTCAATACCGTGACCGACAGATATCCTGCGTGGTGGAGGAGGCAGGTTTTAGTGTTTCTAATCGGCAACGAATACCAAACTTCTTTGTCAGTCTACTCTGCCCATCCCCTTTCTTCGAGACATTAAATGAGGTGCGAGAGGAACTGGCATCATGGATACCGCTATTTGAGTTTGAATTGGAAATTCCTATGAGTGGGATGGAGTTCGGAATGCGTCAACCTAGCCAAATCATTACAGTGGAAAATATCGGGGATGTATCTTGTGGATGTGAGATTGTATTCCGAGCCTTAGGTACTGTGTCGAACCCTGAACTATTAAACATAGACACGGGAGAATATATCCGACTTCTCACTACAATGAGCGCTGGGGATGAACTTCGCGTATACACCCACTTCGCTGGTAAGCGTGTGGTCCAGATTAATGGGTCAACGATTACAAATGCTTTTTCACTGTTGGATACCAATTCGGTGTTCTTTCAACTCGCGGCAGGTCTTAATACACTACGATACGATGCTTCAGTCAATATGGAACTGCTAGAGGTTAGTATTTACTTTCGTCCGCAGTTTCTGGGGGTGTGAAAATGGAACTGTATATCTACAATTCAAACCGAGATCTTGTGGGCATTGTGGAGTCCTTCGAGTACTTACGCTGGACGAGACGCTATTCCCAGTGTGGCTCATTTGAGTTAAAAGCGATTGCAACTTTGGAAAATACAGAACTATTAAAGGAAGGGAATATCATCTGGAAAAATGATGATGAGGAAGTCGGGATCATCGAACATCTGGAACTTTCTCAAACCGAGCATGAAATTATTACTGCAAGTGGTCGGTTTGCAACTTCCTTCCTCTCCCGCCGCATTGTTTGGCAAACGGAGAAATTGTCTGGTGATATTTCTACTTGTGTAGAGCAACTTTTAAATAATAATCTTATCAATCCTTCTGATGTAGCAAGGAAGATTGCGAACATATCCTTTTCTGCTCCAAACTTTAATGTTCCTATCAGCACACAGGTATCGTATCGAAATTTGATGGATGCTGTGACGGAACTATGTGTTGCATCGGATGTTGGCATTAAGACTGTGTTCACTCCTGCTACAGGGGTTTTTACCGTAGCGTTATATATGGGAACGGAATCACAAGCTGTATTTTCTAAGGAATATGAAAACCTTACAGAACAGATTTATACAATAAGTGCTGGAGATTATGCCAACACCGCCCTCGTTGGTGGCGAAGGAGAAGGTACAGATCGAACCTTTGTAGCTATAACAAGTGGCTCTGGTGAGACAAGACACGAGATTTTTGTGGATGCTAAGGATTTGCGAGCGGAAGACTTTGGCTCTGATTACATTGATACACTAATCTTTCGGGGTCAAAGTAAGCTGAGTGAGCAAGCCATACGCTATTCATTTGATACATCGGTCAATCCACACGGTAATTTGACATATAAGATAGACTTCGATCTTGGGCAGACCGTCAAAGTCATTTCCAAAGCATGGGGTGTATCCATGACGACACGCATCACCGAAGTTGAAGAAACCTATGACGCAGATGGCCAGAGTATCAGTGTAGTATTCGGAAAAGCTGAATTGACAATAGCCCAAAAATTACACTCCGACTTGAGCGAGGTGAAAACAGCAATATCGGCTCCAACTGGCATATCTGAAATTGCACAGGCTTTAGGAGCAGTGGAGGATACGCTAGTAACAGTTGAGGAAACCTTAGGAGACTTGACGGAGGTAGATTCAAAGATTCAAGGAGACAACGTAACATCTACTATCAACAATCTGTATGGAAAACTACCTGCGCTCGAAATCAATGTTGGCGGAGGAACTATATCGATTGGACAATATGCGTTGTATTATATGAAACCTGGAGATGCCTTTTATTTCACCTCATGGAGTGGCAATAAGTTTAGTGACCAGCCAAGTGACGACGGCCATGTCTTTTTGATAAAACATAGCGGGGACAATACGGGAAATGGATATCAGCGGGCAATGGGTTTCTTTATTTCTCGCAATACGCTGACATTCTATGTGATTTCTGTTTTCGTATTTAATAACCCTTCTGGACAAGCAAACTGGCTTAATATCAATAATGAACCTGTAACTACTGCAAGAATTGCCAATGGAGCAGTTACAGGTTTAAAAATTGCAGACCGTACAATTACAGCTACTAAAATGGTTTCTTCTTTTAGCGACTATTCAACTACAGAACAAAACACTGGGCGACTATGGATAGATGGTAAGACAATTTATCGCAAGCAAGTGAATCTTGGGTCACTTACAAATACGACACCGAAAAGCGTAGCTCACGGCATATCAAACCTCAGCACTATTGTCAGTTTAACAGGCTTTGCGACAAATGGGACCGTATTCTTGCCACTGCCCCTTGCCCGGTACAACAACTTCGCATCGCAAATCGGACTCTTCGCAAATAAGACCGAAATTGTAGTCGAACCAGGCAATGATAGAACTGCGTATACAGGCTATGTAGTAATAGAGTATACAAAAACGGAATAGAAGGAGGAGTGATTGATGGAAAAAAGCGGATTTTTCAATTCATCCGATGGTGATAGAGTCTATGATGCAACGGACTTCGCTGCATACTTTGGAAGCCTTGTCTCGAATGGTGTGTTTTATGCGACACCAACAAACTTACTGGTATCTCCTGGGATTGGATTAGCAGTAACCATAGCACCGGGCAGTGCATGGATTAATGGTTATAGATATGAAAATACGGATGTTTTAAATAAACCCCTTGCTACAGCAGATGGGAGCAATCCTCGCATAGACAGGGTTGTGGTTCGTTTAAGTCAAATTACGAGAAGCATTCAGCTCGCCATTGTTACTGGTACTCCAACGGCATCGCCCATAGCTCCGGAGTTGACAAGAACAAGCGATGTCTATGAACTAGGTATTGCTGATGTTCTAGTACCTTCAGCTGCTACATCGATTTCAGCAAATAACATTATTGATACTCGGTTGAATACTAGTCTTTGCGGGTTGGTAAACTCGCTAGTTTCTGCGGTTTATGAATAGGAGGTGAATATAAGTGGCGGATATTAACGGCATCACTCTGCAGGCGGGTTCCAGCCCGACCGTTTATTACACGATTACTTATACTAAAAGCCGACCTAATAATAGCCAGATGACATACAACTTTACCATATCCGCTGCATTGGGTTCTTCAGGCTCCTTCATCCATAATGGTTATGCATTGCTTTGTACAATGACTGTAAATGGATCTTCTTCGCAGGTGCGAATCAAAGCGGCGGACGGGGATAACTGGGATGGAACTACACCAAGACTCAGGTATGTTTCGGTGACTTGTGCTTCTACTACAGGTAATGCAACCCAGCCAGTCACATTCAAAGTGGTATCTGATGGGCGATTGCCATTATCCTCTGGTGTAATTACCAATTCGAGTTATACGGTATTAAGCTCTCCATTGCTTACTACAGCATGTGGAGCACCGACATCTTGTACGGTTTCCCCGACACTTGCGGAAGGGGATGTGACTCTTTCTTGGAGTGGTGCTTCTGGGGGCATCAATAATACGATTTCTAGTTATGAGATTCAATATAGTGATTCTGCCGATAACATCACATGGGGAGCATGGACTGCTCTGACAACTGTGACCACCACAGCATCAAGTGGCAGTGTATCAGTAGCACCGCCCTCAACGCGAGGTAATTACCGAAGATTTCGTGTACGAACCCGTGGTACAGCAGGAGCTAGTTATTACTCTAGCTGGAAAGTATCCACAAACAGCGTCCGCAGGAATACGGTACCAAAGCCAGCAACGACTGCTGTTGCCTCCCCTGCGGCATATAGTAATGAGACTATCACACTTACTTGGAGCGGAGCGTCTAGCGGTACCAGTCCAATTAAGGGGTATCAAATTGCCAGTCGCACATCCACGGATAACAGCACATGGAGTGCGTGGAATGTGTTGACCATGTTGACATTGGCAGCAAGCGGTGGTAGCTATAATCCAATTGTATCGAGGACCCCAGGAACATATACACAATTTGGTATTTGGACAATTGACACATTTGATGTTTACTCAATAGAGAAAATCAGTAATAGCATTTATTGCAACATCACTGCCTGTGCAGCACCGACTGCCTGCACGGTAAGTGCAACATTATCTGAAGGAAACGTTACTCTTTCGTGGAGTGGAGCAGCTGGTGGCGCAGGAAATCCCATCACTTCCTACGAAATACAATATAGTGATTCGCCAGATAATAGCAATTGGGGTGCTTGGTTGGCATTGGCGATAGTCAATACTTCTGCAACAAGCAGTATTTTAAATGTCAGTCCACCTGCTACACGTGGTCATTATCGTCGGTTCCGAATAAGAACCCGTGGTACAGCTGGAGAGGATTTTTACTCAGGCTGGACTATTACCAGTAATACTGTTCGTAAAAACATACTACCAATACCGCCGACTTCTTTTACCGCAAACCCTCCTATCTATGAAGTAAATACAATAAACCTTTCGTGGAGTGGAACGGTACCTGGAACCAGCTCCATCAAGCAATATGTTATTCAACAGGCCACTTCGATAGATGGACTAAATTGGTCTGCTTATGAAGCACTGACGACAGTTATTTCCAATGCGACTTCAGGCACTCTTCAGGTAAATGCCTCACAGGTTGCCGGTAGATATACTCGTTATCGAATCAGCGTCACAGATGCACTTGATGCAGTGTCTGCCTATGTTGTTAGTAACGCGGTAAAGAAAAACAGCCCGCCTGTAGCACCGATAGTAGACTGTCCAATGTCTGGCAATTTTACTTATAATGCTACACCACGTTTTATGATCACAACAGGAATTGAACCGGATGGACAAACACAAATAGTGGAGGTAAGGATTGACTCTGGTTCATGGCAAAACAGCGTAGACAATCCTGAGCGGTTTTCTGTAAGCGGCTATCTTGGTAATGGGGTCAAGACAATTTACCAAGCTGAACCGCTTTCTGCAGGTAATCATACGGTTACCTTCCGTTGTCTTGACAGTGATATCGAATCAGCAAGTATAGAAGTTGTTCGTACTTTTACGATATTGGCATTACCTTTTGAAATCATTACTCCAAATGTGACGCATGTAAAGGCAGCGCATATTCAGACGATTCGAACTGCTGTAAATAGGGTGCGTAGCTATTACAATCTATCCCCTATGACTTGGAAAGAGGAGATCATTGCAGGAAAGACCACTATTAAGAATTGGCCATTTCATATCGTTGAAATACGCAAGGCTATTGATTCGATTATTTTAATGGTTAATAGCTTTGATTCTTCCCAGGCATTCGATATACCACCTGTCACATGGCTACCTATCGGTACAGGACGACCAAAAGCGAATGTGATGCAACAAATACATGATCTAATTCAAATAATGTAAAGGTAACATTCAGCGCTCTTGTCATTTGCAGGGGCGCTTTTCTATATGGAAACACACGAAATGGAGGTGTCTATTAATGAAAGAGATTTGGAATTGGATACAGCTGGCTATTGCCGCTGTAGGTGGATTTCTTGGATGGTTTCTCGGAGGTTATGATGGATTTCTTTATGCGTTGGTTGCCTTTGTTGTCATAGATTATGTGACGGGAGTACTTTGTGCCATTGTGAATAAAAAGCTGTGCAGTGAAATTGGTGCTAAGGGAATTTTCAAAAAGGTGTTTATCTTTGCAATGGTAGGTATTGCTCATATTATCGATACACAAATTTTAGGTAGCATTGGAGACAATAGTGGAGCCTTACGCACAGCAGTAATCTTTTTCTACCTGAGTAATGAAGGAGTATCCATTTTGGAGAATGCCGGACATATTGGACTACCCATCCCAGAGAAACTAAAATCAGTTCTACAGCAGTTACATGGACGTGATGAAGAACCCCGTAAGCCAGGTGATGAAGTATGATTGACATAACGAAAGCAGTAACGGTGTCCATCGGTCGTCGAGGTGAGCATCACTATCGAAATATTGAATTTGATGTATCTAGCTTATTGGAAGAAAAATACCCCAGTGCCTCGTTAAATGCAATTTACAAAAGACCGGATGGTAATGCTTATCCAGTGATCACGAGCTATGCTGACGGAGTTCTTACATGGTCGCCTAGCGCAACGGATACATCTATTGTCGGTGTCGGTCGTCTAGAAATAAGGGTCACTTATGGAGAGGTGGTCGGAAAAAGCATTCAGATACTAACCATTGTTGAGGATGCTCTTGTTGACGGAATTGCCGAGCCGCCCGAACCTCCTGCACAGGAATGGCTTAATCAGGTTCTTTCTGCATTAGCTGAACTAGATATTAATGAAACATATAATCTATTAAACCTTATCTACAGCCTTTTAAATAATAACTATGATTTGCTAAACACCACACATGGCAGATTAAATGATACCTATGGTTTAGTCAATGATAACTATGCAATTTTAAATACAACACACAGTCTGTTAAATGATAACTATAATTTGCTAAATACCACACATGGTCTAATCGAGGATATGAGAGATACTCTATACACTCGGACTGGTATTATCCTTAATCATTTGCATCCGATAGAAACTGCTACTGCACCGGATATGGTAAGCCGGAGAGCATCCATCACATTTACGAGTATAAATAGCGGCAATAACGTAGTACTTGGCACGGTAACCTATACATTTGTTACATCCTTGGGCAGTCCGACAACAAACAATGTGCAGGTGTTAATCCAAGGCACTCTCCGCAATACTGTCAAGAAACTTGCCGAAGCCATAAGGGGTATTCAAGATGTAGCGAACATTGCATATGGGTCAGGAACATCACCAAACCCAGCAAGCACAGCCTATTGGACGAGTCGAGTTTTCTCCATTGGTGATGCTACTATTCCTTCTGGTGAGAGTCTATTCATATTGGAAAGAGCGGAAAATGCTACGACACCATTGCCCCTTACCTCTACCGCAACATCTACTATCAACGCATTTACTAGGGCAAGCTATTTGAGATATGTTTTGAGCGGTAATGCTACAGGCGGGGGCGGTATTAACAGCGTTCGAGGACATTTGTACACATTATTGCCAATTGGTAGCGTGGTTATAGGCGGGCAGGGTGGATTGCTTTATCCAACAGCTTATGATTGTCATTTAGTTACCCTTTGCCGCCAATCGGATACAAGTGAAAAAGAACTAGACTTATATATATCAAATGATGAAGTGAACTTTACCAGAATCTCACGTAGCACACCTATAGGTGCTGATAGTTCAAACGCTGGGTTGCATATTCATATTCAAATGCGTCAAAGCCGGGTGCCTTCTGGTTATGGACTGTATATCAGTATGGGAAACATCGGCGAATGCTTTTTGTGATTTGAAGTTTACCTATCATCTATACCCTGTGGCTCTTGCATCTGACACAAATTCTTGATTAATGAGGTGACCGTAATGAATCTGCATAAGTTAATACTTACAAATAATGCCTGTTTCAAAGCAGGAAAAACCGAAGGGCATCATGGTTCACTCAACTGGAGCTAACAACCCGTGGCTCAAACGATATGTTGGCCCTGACGATGGCTTGCTAGGAAAGAACCAATATAACAACCATTGGAATCAAGACAAACCTGGAGGCCGTCAAGTATGTGTCCATGCCTTTATTGGTAAATTAGCAGATGGTTCCATTGCAACCTATCAAACATTGCCTTGGAATCACCGAGGTTGGCATGCTGGAGGAACTGCAAACAATTCTCATATTGGATTTGAAATTTGCGAGGACGGTGTATATCTTTGCAAACTCTATGGGTTAAGTGAAAAAGATATCATCTGTCACAGCGAAGGTTATAAACGAGGCATTGCCAGTAACCATGGCGATGTGATGCACTGGTTCCCTAAACATGGGAAGAGCATGGACACCTTTCGAGCGGATGTGAAGAAACTATTAAGTGCTGAAAATAAACCAGTAGACTCTGTGAAAAAGAAATATTACCGTGTGCAGATCGGTGCTTATTCTGACAGTGCAAATGCTGAGGCACAGCTTGCTAAAGCTAAAAAGGCAGGCTTTACGGATGCATTTATTAAGTATGATTAACAAATGGGGCGAGTTAAAAATCATCGAGATTCCTAAATAAAATATTAAACCGTTAGATTATCTAGCCTGTAGGGGTTCTTCCCTTGCAGGCTCTTTTTTTATGCTCTGATTCAAATTAAATTTTACAAATCCTCAACTTCGACCTGTTCCCACGGCTATTAGGTAGGAGGTGATTCTTAGTGAATCAGCACGAGGATAAAAAAGTTACTAAGATCTCGGATGAGGTTGTAGACAAAAGCACCACCGTACTTAAGAGAGTATCACAGGAACAGTTACAACGTGAGTTTGATTATATCCAAGCAGAAAAATTGCTGAGAAAGATGCTCGAAAAAGGCTTAATAACTGAAGCGGAATTCAACAAAATAGACGCATTAAACCGCCAAACATTCTACCCCTTTTTAGCTGAGATAATGCCCTGAAGCCGTTGATATATAAGGGTTTCAGAGGTAATATGTGACCTACCAAGAAGGAGGTGAGAGGATGAAAAAGATAACGAAAATAGAAGGGAATCTAGCCAACTCTTTTATTAAGCCAAAAACACGAGTGGTTGCCTACTGCCGAGTTTCAACAGATAGTAATGAACAGCTAGTCAGCTTGCAAGCGCAAAAGGCTCATTATGAGACTTATATAAAGGCGAATCCAGAATGGGAATATGCAGGCTTATATTATGACGAGGGAATCAGTGGCACGAAAAAGGAAAACCGCTCTGACCTGCTTAGAATGTTATCAGACTGTGAAACTGGAAGGATTGACTTAATTATTACAAAGTCCATCAGCCGATTTGCGAGAAATACTGCAGACTGCTTGGAGATGGTTCGAAAACTGATAGGCCTTGGGGTTCATATCTATTTTGAGAAGGAAAATATCAATACGGGTTCAATGGAAAGCGAGTTGATGCTCTCCATTTTAAGTGGGCTTGCAGAAAGTGAGTCAATTTCCATTTCAGAAAATACGAAGTGGGCCATTCAAAGACGATTTCAAAACGGAACCTTTAAAATTTCATACCCGCCATATGGTTATCAAAATAATGACGGTCAAATGATAGTAAACCCCAAGCAGGCTGAAGTTGTGAAGTATATTTTTGCAGAGGTATTATCGGGCAAAGGCACACAGAAAGTTGCAAATGATCTTAATCAAAAGGGTATCCCATCAAAAAGAGGTGGTCGTTGGACAGCTACTACGATTAGAGGGATTCTGACTAATGAAAAATATACTGGTGATGTTATTTTGCAAAAGACTTATACGGACAGCCATTTTAATAGGCACACCAATTATGGTGAGAAAGATATGTATCTAGTAGAAAACCATCATGAGGCAATTATCAGCCATGAAGATTTTAAAGCTGTAGATGCCGTTCTCAATCAGAGAGCAAAGGAAAAAAGCATCGAAAAGCGCAACAGCAAATATCTAAACCGATATGCTTTCTCTAGCAAAATTATCTGCTCGGAATGTGGCAGTACCTTTAAAAGAAGGATTCATTCATCTGGAAGGAAATACATCGCTTGGTGCTGCAGTAAGCATATAAGCCAGATAACGGAATGTTCCATGCAGTTCATACGGGATGACGATATAAAGACTGCATTTGTTACGATGATGAATAAACTCATTTACGGTCAGAAGTTCATATTAAGACCACTTTTGAATGGGTTACGTAACCAGAATAATGTAGCGAGTTTTCGTAGAATTGAAGAGTTGGAAACTAAGATTGAAAACAACATGGAGCAGAGTCAGATGCTGACGGGTTTAATGGCCAAAGGATATCTGGAACCTGCTCTGTTTAATAAAGAAAAGAATTCACTGGAAGCAGAAAGAGAAAGGCTTCTTGTCGAAAAGGATCAACTTACTCGTTCCGTCAATGGGAATTTTACAAAAGTTGAAGAGGTTGACCGTCTGCTTAAGTTTGCAACTAAGTCCCAAATGCTTACAGCCTATGAGGATGAGCTGTTTGAAAATTACGTAGAAAAGATTATGGTCTTTTCACGAGAGGAAGTGGGATTTGAATTAAAATGTGGAATCGAATTGAAGGAAAGGTTGGTGAATTAGATGGGTCACACACCCTATGGATATAGAATTGAAGATGGAAAGGCTGTTGTAGATGAAATAGCAGCAGAACAAGTAAAAGAATTATTTTCAGGATACTTGGCAGGACTTTCTTTGAAGGGTGCTACTAAAAAAGCTGGGATAGACTGCTACCATGCCACAGCAAGTAAGATGTTGCAGAACAAGCATTACTTGGGCGATGAATTCTACCCTCCAATTATTGATGAAGAGACCTTTGAAAAAGCCAGAGTAGAAAAACGAAAACGAGCAGAAAAGCTCGGAAGGATATGGGAGCCTAAAGATGAACCGGTAAGGGATTACCCTGTAAAGTTCAAAGTAAAACCTCTGGTGCAAAAATATGAAGATCCATACAAGCAGGCGGAATATGCTTACAGTCTGATAGAAAGTGAGGTGTAACAAGTGGCGGTAAGTAGGAATGTAACAGTGATTCCAGCAATTAAACGGGTTGGAAATAATAAAAATAGTGAAAGCAAACCCAAAATACGAGTGGCTGCTTACTGTCGTGTTTCAACGGATAGTGAAGAGCAGGCTTCAAGTTATGAAATTCAGATCGAGCATTATACAAAATATATTAAGAAGAACAAGGAATGGGAACTGGCAGGTATTTTTGCAGATGACGGCATCACAGGTACAAATACCAAGAAGCGTGAAGAGTTCAACCGCATGATTGAAGAATGTATGGCAGGAAAAATTGACATGATTATCACAAAATCCATCAGTCGATTTGCCAGAAATACGTTAGACTGCCTTAAATACATCCGTCAGTTAAAGGATAAAAACATTGCTGTGTTCTTCGAGAAAGAGAATATCAACACCATGGATTCAAAGGGTGAAGTGTTGTTAACCATCATGGCATCCCTTGCCCAACAGGAAAGCCAATCCTTAAGCCAGAACGTTAAGCTGGGAATTCAGTATCGATATCAGCAAGGTGAAGTTCAGGTCAACCACAAGCGTTTCCTTGGATACACCAAGGATGAAAACAAGCAACTAGTGATTGACCCAGAGGGTGCTGAGGTTGTTAAACGGATTTATAGGGAGTACCTAGAGGGAGCCAGCCTTTTACAGATAGCAAGAGGACTAGAAGCAGACGGTATTCTAACAGCGGCAGGTAAATCAAAATGGAGGCCAGAAACGCTGAAAAAAATACTACAAAATGAAAAGTACATCGGTGATGCCCTTCTACAAAAAACATATACGGTTGATTTCCTTTCTAAAAAGCGAGTCAAGAATAACGGCATCGTTCCCCAGTATTATGTAGAAAATAGCCACGATCCTATCATTCCGCGTGAGCTTTTTATGCAGGTTCAAGAAGAGATGGTTCGAAGAGCAAATCTTCGCGGCGGCAAGGGCGGTAAAAAGCGAGTTTACAGCAGTAAGTATGCTTTATCGAGTATCGTTTACTGCGGACAGTGCGGTGATATTTACAGACGGGTACATTGGAATAACCGAGGATACAAGTCAATTGTTTGGCGATGCGTCAGCCGTTTGGAGGAGAAGGGATCTGAATGCACTGCCCCTACCATAAATGAGGAAACATTGCAGACTGCAGTGGTCAAGGCTATTAACGAACTTTTGGCTAACAAAGAACCCTTCCTCTCAACCTTGCAGAAAAACATAGCTACTATATTTAATGAAGAAAATGATAATGCCACTGATGACCTTGACAGCAAATTGGAAGAATTGCAACAACAGCTTCTTATCCAAGCAAAGTCCAAGAATGACTATGAAGATGTTGCTGATGAAATTTACCGCCTTCGAGAATTAAAGCAAAATGCACTAGTTGAAAATGCAGAGCGAGAAGGAAAAAGGCAACGAATCGCTGAAATGACTGATTTCTTGAATGAGCAATCCTGCGAGCTGGAGGAATATGATGAGCAGTTAGTAAGACGGCTTATTGAGAAAGTAACAATTTACAACAGCGATTTAACTATTGAATTTAAATCAGGAATTGAGAGACAAATAGAAATGTGAAATATAAATCTACCCAAGCCCATGTTAATGCATACATGGGCTTATTTGAGTATCAAATTGACCGAAAACTTTTGTAGATATAAAATGAAGCAAAGGATAAAGAGAGGGAAAATCATGCTATCAATCTCGAGAAAAGATTTATATGAAAAGCTATGGACTATTGGTACCACTAAAACAGCTAAAGAGTTAAATGTACCCTATAATAAATTGAAAAATACATGTACTAGCAATGATATTCCATTACCTACAGCATCTTATTGGAGCAGTTTACATATGGGGAATGAGAAGCCAGTCCAACCACCACTACCAAATCCAAATGATAACCGAATAGTTGTCATTGAAACAGCTAAAAAACAAATTGCAAAGGTACCTAAAAAAATAACAGTTGCAGTAAATAAAGAAAAGTCCAGTAGCCCTCCTACAGAAAAGAGCGTCGCTTCACCTACAAAGAAGATAGAAAGGGAAAAACCGTCCTATTTTCCTGACCTAGAATCTGACCAAGAAAAATTAACTAAAATATACAACGCATTAAAGGTTAATAAGACTTTATCCAATAAACCCCATAAAGAAATAGTGGGATACCGTAGAAAAACGCAATCATATAGAGAGGATAAATTAAGAATTAATTCTGCTTCGGGTGAGATCATTCCAGAAGTTTTACCTTTCATTGATAGCTTATTTAAAGCGCTTGAAATGGCTGGAGCAAAAATCGTTAGTAAATATGATGAAACACAAGTATTGTATAAAAAGTATACATTCAGTTTGAAATTTAGACTTCCTTGTAAAAAAGTCACATTATCCCCAGAGGATAAAGACTATTCACGTTACAACACATTTAAATATGAAACAATAGGGAAAATAAATGTTGAAGTAGGTTATAAGTTGTATTGGCGTAAATGGGGCAAGCATGAAAAATTAATAAAACAAACGCAAACTATGACAACTGAAGATTTATTAAGAAAGGTGTTCTTATACATATTTTCGCTTCCGCCAATTATGGATGAAGAAGAAAAGGCGCATATCCTAGAGGAAGAAAAAAGATTGATAGAAGAACGGGAGAGGGAATTACTTAGAGAACGGAGAGAAAAAGAGCGTAAAAAAACTGAGGATTTGTTGATTAACTCGATAAACTATTTTTACTCGAAACTAATAAAGGAATACATTTCTGCCGAGCTGGATGAAACAACAGATGAATATGAATGGGCTATGGATAAGGCTAATTGGATTCAGGATTCTAGTAAACATCTGGATGATTTGTTAACAGAAAAAGACAAAGAAGAATTATTCAACATAAAAACGACGAGTAAATATTTTTTATGAAAAAAGATTAATAGTAACAGTTCAAAGATTTTTGAATGGCAGTGAAGAAATGTGACTTCTATAAATGTGGCAGAGGTGAATGATTTGCTTGATTTAAGGGAATTGGTAGAGGACTTTTTCCTGTACGTACAGGTTAATGCAGTTGAAATTTATAATGAATTTAGCCTTCAGCATGAGCTAGGGATATTCCTGCGTGAAAGAATTTCAGGGTATCGGATTCAATTTGAAAGGAATGTGTCATACTTCACAACAGACACCAAAACCATTAAAAAGGAAATTGATATTACTATATTTAATGAAGAAAAATCTGAAAGGTATGCTATTGAACTAAAGTGTCCATTAAATGGCCAGTATCCAGAGCAGATGTATTCATTCGTGAAGGATATTAAATTCATGGAAGAACTTAGAAGTAGAGGATTTACTAAAACGGTTGCTATTGCCTTTGTTTCAGACAGGCCTTTCTACGAAGGGCGCAATAACGAAGGCATTTATAAATTTTTTAGAGAAGAGTATTCTGTTTACGGAAGTATTTTTAAACCTACCGGTGTAGGGAAAAACAAAGATTATATTACCTTATCAGGCAGATATGATTTTAGCTGGCAAGACTTAAGCGAGGGTCGAAAATATTACATAATCGAGATTTGAAGTGGTTAGGGGGAGATTTAAGGATGGCTCTACTTCAAGATGAATTAAAAATAAAAAAGATTCGTGAATTACTTAAAATGAAGTTAGCTTTACCATCATATCAACGTCCATATAGTTGGGGTGTGAAATCTACAAATACGCTTTTTCTTGATACTTTTAACGCTTATCAAGAAGGTGTACAAGAATATAGGATTGGCTCTGTAATTTTACATAAGGACAATGGAAGATACAACGTTGTGGATGGCCAACAACGACTTACAACCCTTTCGATTCTTCTATACTGTTTAGGTTATGAGGATCAGGGGCTGTTACGGGAAAAGTATAATCAGCTGTCTAATGATGCAATAGTGACTAATTTTAGTATTTTATCTAAGCGAATAAATGAACTTTCGGAAGATGTGCAAAGCAAATATAAAGAATATCTACTCGAACATTGTAGTGCAGTTCAAATTGTCACAGATAGCGAGCAAGAAGCTTTTCAGTTCTTTGATTCACAAAATTCCCGTGGCAAAGAGTTAAAACCTCATGATTTGTTGAAATCATACCATTTGCGAGAAATGAATAGTGAAGATGAGAATCAAAAAGTTAAAATTATAAATAGCTGGGAAAACATAAACCAAGATAATTTAGAAGATTTATTTAAAATCTATTTGTACCCGCTTACTCAATGGTATAAGGGGAAAGAAGGATTAGGTTATTCTTCAAGTAAAATAGATTCATTCAAAGGAATTAAGGGAGCAAATATCTATAATTATGCAATTTATCAGAAAGCAAGTAATCTATATGTGGAACAATTTAATACCAATGGTAGTAATGAATTGCTTTCCTCAAAATTATTAAATCAATTTCAATTGACACAGCCCTTGATAGCTGGTAAACGATTCTTTAATTACACTCTTCATTACGGAAAATTATTAGAAAAAATACAAAAACTAATTAGTCACTTTCATGACCATGATCAAATTCCAAGCAAGCGTTCTGGTGATATTTACATTAAGCAGTTGTATGAATGCTCGTTATTATTCTTTGCAGATAGGTTTGGTTTTGAGAGCTTAACCCAATCTGTGATGCAACAACTTTATTCATGGAGTTATTCATTACGGTTGGCAATGACTGCGGTGTATCCGCAGACTATCAATAAATATGCAAAGGGTCTGCATGAACGAGCAAACTTTGGAATTGATATGTTTTCCGCAATTAGCGAAATGGAGGATCCAGAAGGATTGAAGTTGCTTGCACTTAAACAGCCAGATATTGATGACAATAATCAAGAAAAATATAAAGCAGTGTATGAATTGCTTTGTGAATGGAATGGGTGGTAGGAGATGACTAGTGATTTAAAAATAATACCGGTATCTCATGTTTTTGAAAACATCAATTATCTTGTGCCGATTTATCAACGTAATTATGCTTGGACTGAAACGCAAATAGAACAATTGATTGAGGATATTGAAAGTTCTATTGATGATTCTAATAAAAACTACTTCTTAGGGAATTTGATTGTCAATCAAACAGATAACAATGTTTACGAAGTGATTGATGGGCAGCAGCGATTAACAACTTTATATCTTCTTGAGAAGTATTTGGGGCTTGCATTTGCGAAGGAAGCATTGCGATTTGAAGCACGTGAAAAATCAAATCGTACCCTTTCTTATATCAGCGACAGCAGTAATCCAGATTTGATTGAAGAATTATCATCACCAGAAATCTTGTATGGTTTTCAAATCATTGATAACTATTTCAAGAATAAAAATATCAATAAAAGTAGCTTTGTTCAAAAGTTGAATCAAGTTTTTCTTATCCGGGTCCAAGTCCCGCAGAACATTGATTTAAACCATTACTTTGAAATAATGAATACCCGTGGAGAGCAATTGGAACTTCATGAAATCGCTAAATCTAAGTTGTTGGAAGTACTTGAAAATGATCATGACAAAAATATAGCAGCACTGATTTGGGAAAAATGTTCTGATATGAATTCGTATGTTCAGATGAATTTTGATGTGAATGTGCGAAGAAATATCTTTACTCAGAACTGGAGCAGTCTATGTCAATCTATTAAGGATTTTGATTCGATAAAAAGAAAAATTTCGATAGTGGATAAATCAGTGGATAAAAAATCTTTGATTGATATCTTAAGAGATAATAAAATGCTTAATATAACAATCACACAATCGGAAGATGAGAATGAACGGTTTGAATCAACTATTTCATTTCCAAACTTCTTACTACAAGTCAATGCTGTCATGAGAAAACTTGGAGAAGAAGATGCAAGCCTTGATGACAAACACTTCCTTAATAATCTATCATGGGCATGGTCAACACCTGAAAAAGCCAAAGATTTCTTGTTTCACCTATTGAAGTGTCGGGTGCTATTTGACAAGTATGTATTAAAACGCGAGTTTGCTAGGGATTACAAAGAAACGGGTAAATGGTCCCTGCAACGTTTAGAAAAATATCGTGATAAAAAGAAAAATAGTGATAAACCTAAATACGTTGGTACACTCGGGGATGAAGGTAATGATAATAAGAAACTAAGAACGCTTCAATCTTGTTTACGTATTACTTATACAACACCTAAAACAATGCACTGGATTACGGTTGTTTTATCTAACTTGTTAGAAGATGAAGGAACTAACATTATTGCCTTGTTAGAGAACTATTGTAGGAAGAAGATTGTTGAATCCGATTACCAAAACAGAAGTGGTTTTAAAATTGAACGAATTGTATTTTCTTATCTTGATTATTTAATTTATAGGGATGGCTATTCATATGATGGAAAAGAAATCATATCACCAATGCAAGAAGATTGGCAATTCCAGTTTAGAAGTTCCATCGAGCATTTCCATCCACAACATCCGGTCGAAGGAGAATATTGGGAAGAAGACGAGCTGAACGGATTCGGTAACCTAGCATTAATAACGGTTTCTGGGAACTCTAAGTTTTCAAATTTGCCACCAGCTGGAAAAATCAATTCATATCCGAGTATTATCAATCAAAGTTTGAAATTAAAAGTCATGGAAAAAATGACAAGACTAGGTGATGGGAAGTGGACAGAAGAAAAGTCAAGTATTCATAAAGATGAAATGTTTGATATTTTGAAAAATAAAGGGTAGGACAAAATAAATGGATATGATTGCATGAACCTCTAAAACGAGAGGCTTTCTGAAACACAGGAAATTATTGGGATTCTCAAGTTTAGTACATGAGGTTAATAAAAAACATACTTGAGACAAGGGGAAAATGTTTATGGCAAAGTATATGGTTACTGAAAATGAGGTTAAGGAAGCACTAGATATTGACAGCTTCAGAAATATGTCTAAAGACAAAATCATGGAGTTCGTTTCTGCAATTCCGAATATGGATAAAGATGTTGCAATTAAAATTATTGAACAGTTTCCCGCTTACACTGAATCAGCAAATAATATGCTTGCACAGTTAAATGCCATGTGCAATAACGCAATGAAGGAAAATGGTGAAAGTCAGAAGGAAGCAATTGAGGCCTATAAAAAAATTCTCGATGACCTTGGTGAACTCTTAAAAAAGGATACAATTACTGCTGAAGAAAGAATGCAAATAACAGAACAGATGATAACTGTTGCAGATCGAATTTCAGCAAAGGATACTGAAAACAAAGAATTTCTCAACGGAATAATTAAGTACGGCGTTCCTATCATAGGAGGCGCGCTTGTATTGGGGGCTACAATCTTAGGTGTGAATGTAAAGGGTACTAAGATTCCGACTTTGAAAAAATAGCTACAGATACGCTTCCTAGAACTATAAAATCATTGATATGTTCCCGTCTACCGATAGTGCCAAAAACTCAGTGGATATGTTTCCGAGAACGGACATACTCAAATGACATTCATTCTATCCTCTCGAGTCATGTGGAGTGCTGCTCACTGTTAGTGCGAAAGGACAATTAAATCGGAGATGTATTGAAATAGTAAAGAGGGGCTGAGAACCCCTCTTTTTTGTTGCCTAATTCAGTTTTGTAAAGTATCTTATTTCCTCTTTATCCGCGCAGAACCCTACCGATTCGTACACAGACAAGGCAGATTTATTTGTAGTTAATACCATGAGGTTAGCGTTTTGTAGCTGATGAGATTTGAGATATTTTAAAGCTTGTGTAAGCAAATACTTAGCAATTCCGCGTTTTCTCCATGGTTCACGGACAAAAACATCCTCTATGACACCGTGGTCTGCTTCTTGCCATGCCATCAGTCCGCCGACAATAGCGTCTGATTGACGTATGACCATGGATGTCCATAGTTTGTTATTCTTGTATTCAGTCAACCTATTAAGTCCTAGTGGAGTGTCAGGCCAAATTTCAGCTTCTACATTAAGATAATCTCTTTCTTCGTCAGAGGTTTCCATCTTCCAGTATGAGAATTGAACGTCCTCTTGAAGCTTTAACTCAGGAATCGGTTCATTCAAATCTCGATTCATGCGATATAAACTATCCAGATGAAGGAATCCTTTTTGGATAAAAAACTGATTGTTTGCTATTTCTGTCGAATCGTTACCAACACAAAGTATAGTTCCATATTCTTCAGGTAAAGTTTCCTTTAATTGTTTTGCTCTTATGAAAAGATAATGATAGACGTTGTCGAGCAAAGTAATATCATTTTCTCTTTCGGGAATGGTCTTAAGATTGACGTATATGGAGTGATTGTTCTCTTTTGAACGACCGGGAGGTACAACGTTAATGATGCTAACTTGCCCCTTAGCGACCATTTTACCATCTTCAAATGCACAATAAACGTTACTCCAATTACCTTCGTCCCCGACCCACCAAAATATTGCATTTTCTTTTGCTGTTACTGATTGGTACAACTCGCCAAGCAAAGGCATGTCTCCATTTTCGAAATTACGTATGAAAATTTTTGTTGATGATTGGCTCAAAACAATACCCCTCTCAATAATAGGGGGATTTCGCAGTTTAGAGGGCTAGCTATGCGAGTTCCCCTTAATGAATTCGCCCTTTGCTAACATTTGATTACTCACAACAAACGCCTCCTTTAACTGTTATTACCATCGACATTAACATACCATGACTATTGTATCAAACATAATTTACAACTATAATTGTTTTCTCCCACATGTATGTAATACTGTTCAAATGCACTTATACTTTATTGAGCAAGGACCAATTGCATGAACACCTTATTTACAAGTACAAGAATTTCATAAAAATTTTATGCGCGTCAGATGACGGTAAAACTGTCCCTAAGACCACTCATCCAAGATGCTAGCTACTGGGTACAACTTACTACTCGGTTGCATAGAAGAGGAATACAAGCGTCTTAGGGCAGGTATTATATTAGTCTCATGTTACACAGCATGAAGCGGTTCATTCATTATTGAAGGACAAGTTAAACCTTGAAGCATGAAGCTGTCAATATCACCTTCGATTTTTGTAGGCGGTTCAGCACCAAAATGAGGATCAGATTCAAGCAGTATACTAACAGTATTTTTCATTTTACACATCTCCTATATTGGTTTCTCCATCATTTTCCACACATTATGAATGTTGCTTTCTAAATCAGAGGTTTTTAATAGAAATACTAAAGCCTTGCTTTGATAAAGATATTTATTATATCGGTTCTTTGAATGTGAATAATAAATTCCCAAATTTTAGATAAAAGGAATTACACTTTATAATTTAATATTGTAAAATAAAGTAAAATAAGTTGGATAAATGGATGAAGAAGATGATATCTTGAATATTATTAAGAAACTCACTAGGAAACGTACCAGATAGTGAGACATTTACCTTTCCGATAAGGTTATATCTTGTTCCTTAAAAGATGGTTTATGAATCTCCTTCAATAAATGAGGTGTCATGTTAAAATGAACATTTTTTTAAATTTGTTTTTATTTTATAATAAGCGATTACTGAAAAGTTTCTTTTATTTAGGGACCATGCTATTTATGGTTGTTATGTTATTTCTGAGATTTTTTATTGATGATAATAAAGCTTATGATTATATGGATTATGGGAGCTTTGTAGGAGAAATGATGCTTATTATTCAAGCCGTCATGTTATTATTTATTGTCTTCTTTTATAGGTTATTTTCGGACGAATACAAATTTGGTGCAAATAATTTATTTGTTGGATCTTTTCGAATTACATTATTAAAAATTGCTGCATTATTGTGTAACCATTTACTATTTTTAGTTATTTTCTTAGGTGCACAAATTTCCTTCATTTTTGTCTATTTCCACTCAGTTGGAATTCCATTTTCCTCATTCTATTCACAGACGGCTTCCTACATCATTGTATATTGGTTTTTACCATTTGTTTTTACGTATTTCTTAGGTATTTTAGTTGCACTGCTATTTGGAAAAAGCAAAATCAGCTTTGTGCTAATGATTGTAGTCTGGATAGCGATTGGACCCATGAACACAGAATTATTTTCTTCATATTTTCGTAAACTTTCATTTTCTGATTTAGGTAGTTTATTCTATATTGGTCCCCTCCATAGTGAAAATTCGTTTAATGAATTAGTTGGTTATAATACTTCTGAATCTGCATATTTAAAAATTACTTTTTGGTGTATTTCAGCAATTGGTATTGTGTTTATTTTACTTCTAAAATCAGCTCGGACAGTCCGTGATAAAACTTTTATTTTAATAATATGCCTTTTTCTTTTAATCGGTAATACCATAATCTTTCCAAATATATTTCAAGATGAAAAACCAATTTTTAGTTATGAAAATTTTGCTAAGGAAATTAAGTATTATAAAGTACCAAAAGAAGATGTTGCTCGAAATTATTTACAGTATTCTATCAAGCAATATGATATTACATTAAACGTTGATAAGAATGTTTCAGCAGAAACGAAGGTAACAGTAAATAATATCATGAATAATACTCTATCTTTTGTACTTTATCACTTTTTTAAAGTGATAAAAGTGATTGATAGGGATGGTAATCATTTACCATTTGTGCAACAAGGTGATTTTGTAACGGTGAAAAGGTCGTCTAAAGTGCCAAACGATAAAATAACTTTTTATTATGATATGAAAGACTCAGCCCAGATTCCAATTTCAGAAAACTATTTGTATTTACCGAATTACTTTAGTTGGATACCGGTAAAATCTGATCATGCACCATTTACATATATAAATGTATACGGCGATGCAATAAAATCCCTTTCTATGCAATCCAAAAAAATTATTCATTATAATTTAACGTTTAATGGCGAAATCCCCATCTATACTAATTTGCATTCTCATAGAAATGGAACCTATAGTGGTGATGTTTCGGGGGGAATAACAGTTATTGCTGGAGAAATTACAAAAAAGAAATTCGGTAGACAAGAGGTGATTTATCCCAATTCTTGGTCGGATATTTCAAAGGACTGGCAAGTATATGAAAAATATCTAATTGAAGTGAATAGAGAAATTAGGGATATGTTTCATTTAAATGATATGAAGTTGCCTAATAAAATCGTACTAGTATCTCCTAATTGGGAATTGAATTCTTATTTAAGTAGTGATCATCTTCTAATTCAACATGAAACACTTTTAAATATTAGTTCTGCGGTAAAAGAAATTCCTGAAGTCTTTATCCCTGCACTACTGTGGAATTATGATCAAAGAACACTTTCCTCTTATGAACAAATCTTTGCGTTTAATGATATTCTATCTATTTATATACGAGATAAAGTGAAGATTAAATCTCCAGTTTCTGCTCCTACAAGTGCAGAACCTCCATATTCAACGCAAAAAATTGTTGAGCAGTTTTATAAACAATTCTATGATTTATCGGAGAAACAACAAAAGGAATTTTTAGTTTTATGGTATAAGGAAATGAGTAACGTTTCGGATAGTTGGTTAAAAACGGTAAAACTTTTTCAAGGTTTTAGGGAGAGGGTAAAATGATAAAGGTTTCCGGGATAAATAAAAAAATCAAAAAACATGAGATACTATCTAACATTACATTAAATATAGAGGGGATATATGGATTAGTTGGACCAAACGGTGCTGGGAAAACTACCTTAATGAAAATTTTATCCAGCCTTATTTCCATGAATAGCGGGAGAATTGAAATAAACGGAGAAGATTATACCAAGGGTAAGTATGTAAAACAAAATACACTAATTGGATATTTACCACAAGATTTCATGGTCTATCCAAATATTACAATAGAGGAAGTACTAGACCATATTGCTATGCTTCAAGGAATGATGGATAAACATAAAAGGAAAACGATTATTAATCAGGTAATAAAGAAGGTTAATCTACAGGGCCATGAAAATAAAAAAATGATTGAACTATCTGGGGGAATGAGAAAAAGGGTTGGAATTGCCCAGCTATTAATGGGGAATCCATCCATCTTAATATTTGATGAACCAACTGCAGGTCTAGACATTGAGGAACGAATTCGATTTCGAAATTTATTAAGGAATCTTGGCTCCGAAAGAACTGTCATTATTTCTTCTCATATTGTAGAAGATATAGAATTTTTATGCACAAAGATTGGGGTCTTAAAGAATGGGAAAGTACTATTTGAGGGTACTCCTTCAGCAATGAAGGCATACGCGGAAGGATATGTTTATGAATATAATGTATCACCGGAAAATTTAGACTTAATAATGATGGAAAAAGAAGTAGTACAAATTACCGAGGAAGAAACGGGTTTAAATATTCGTATCTTTTCATTAGAAAAGGAAGTAGATGCAATGCCGGTAGCACCTAGACTTGTAGATGGTTATTTGGCGATTGTCAAGGGTGTGAAATAGATGAAGAAATATGTTTATAAACTTTATGCTTTCTTCCTCTTTGATCGTAAGACAATGGGTATTATCTTTTTTGTCCCAATTATAATGTTTATCTTCGCTGTGTTTTTAATACTTTTTATTCCAAGAGAGCAAACAGGTATTTATAATAACCTTATTGTAATACAAGGTGTTTACATCCCTTTTTCATGTTGGTGTCTTATGTACCGTTTGAGTGAAATGTATCAAGAAGGAGCACAAGAAACCTTAATTCCATACTACTCAAAACATCTTTTTAATGATTTTCTTCGTTATTTTGTAATTAATATCTTAGGTGTGTTTCTCCTTTGTACTATTTTTATAGTAAAGTATGGAACGCACCAGTTATCAGCCCTAAACATGATCCATTTCATTATTTTAGTGTTATTCTATATGTTTTTTGGGACATCCCTAATGGTATTGATTAAAAATATAGAAATTTCATTAACAGTTATTGTAATTTATACTGTCTTAGAGGTTGTAACGTTAGGAGAGTTCATGCCATGGCCGCATATATTTTTATTTGACCCTCCAATCTGGGAACCTACTTTATCTACGAAATTCACCATTTTATTTATATCGGTTTTCGTATTATTATGTATTACAATTGTCTTTATTAGGAGGGTAGATAGGAAACCAAAATAATAAAAATAAAAAGAGCTACTTTATGGGAGTGAATCATGTACTCTATTATGTGGGAGGCGGCAGTAAATTTAATGTCTTGAATCCTTTCTATGCCCCCTTTCGCTTTATATATTTACAAGTTTATTTATAGTAGGTGTAACTAATTACATTAGTTCTAGTAATTTTCCATTTCAAAATTATGTGTAGGAACTTAATATTAACAATGTACCAGATTGTTTTTGCTAACATTTGGAAAATCGCTTACACCTTTGCATAATGTTCAATCCAAAAGGTGTTGGATGTTGGATTAACTGTTCATACTTATGAAGAAGCAAGACAGTGTTGATACTGCAGGGATTCTTGGTGTTTTTAATTTAAACCAAATATCAAATACATAAGAACCCAGTGATGATGAAACAATTTAAGAATTAATATATTATAGGAGGAGTCCTAGTATGCAAAATGAACAAAGGGAGTTATCATCAGAACAACGTGAAAAAATACTGACAACATTGAAAGCACGTTTTGAGAAAAATATGAATCGCCACGAAGGACTGGAATGGGCTAATGTGCAGGCAAAGCTTGAAACGAATGCAGAAAAACTTTGGTCGCTTAATAAAATGGAAATAACAGGTGGCGAACCAGATGTTATTAGTTATGATAAAAAGGCGGATGTGTATATTTTTTATGATTGTTCCGAGCAAACTCCTAAAGGCCGCAGAAGTGTTTGTTATGATCGAAAGGCACTGGAGTCAAGGAAAGAGCATAAACCGAAAAATAACGCTATGGATATGGCTGCAGACATGGGTATTGAGATTTTAACGGAGGAACAATATCGGGAGCTGCAGAAACTGGGAGTTTTTGATACAAAAACATCTAGTTGGGTGAAAACACCTGCTAATATTAGAGACCTAGGTGGTGCCGTCTTTTGTGATCGTCGTTACGACACGGTCTTTTTGTATCATAACGGAGCAGAATCCTATTATGCTTCAAGAGGTTTTCGTGGCTCGCTAATGGTTTGATTTTTGGAGTGAAACCATGGGAAATATATAGTTTATATTTCATGTGAAGTGGTAGCAAGTATAGGACTAAACTAAAAAATAGAAGGGTCCATTCAAATATAACATTTTCTTTCTATTAATAGTGGAACAAAGTAGGTAGCAGGTCATTTTCTGTATCGTAAACCTGCTTCTTTTTTTGTGGAATCTACACCTTTAGCCCGATTATTGATGTGTCCGGCATGGAATAAATAGTATAATTTTAGGGAGAAACTGTGATTACAATATTCTTTACCTCATTGTTAATAATTATTGTTGGAAACTAATATAAAAAAGAGGTGCCACAGACAATATAGTTTTAACCGAATAATGTAGGTAAGTTGAGATTTTAGCAATTCAGAGTAGGTGCTTTTCTTTTATAAGCATAAATTGAAAAATTAGGAGGTTTAATAATGGATAATAACGATATATTGATTCGTTTGAGATATGCATTAGAAATAAAAAATAAAGAGATGGCAGAGATATTTAAGCTTGGTGGTGTGGAGGTATCAGTACCTGAAGTGGTCAAGATACTTACAAAGACATACGATGAAGATGAATACGAGAATGAAGATCAAATTAAATGTACGCACAGTATGTTAGATTCTTTTTTAAATGGTCTTATTATTTATAAAAGAGGGGAGCAAGAGCCGAAGCCTGGACAACCTAATCCAGCAGAATCTCCTTTAAAGACAAGTGGAAATGTGAATAATCTTCTTTTAAAGAAAGTCAAAATAGCATTGTCTTTAACGACGGATGATATACTAGATATTTTTAAATATGCAGGATTACGTGTATCAAAAGGCGAACTAGGAGCTTTATTAAGAAAAGAGGGGCATAAGAATTATAAGGAGTGTGGAGATAATTTCGCTAGAAACTTCTTAAAAGGACTTGCGATTAAATTTAGGGGATAATGCTATTGTGAATTATACAGGATTGACAGGATAGATTCGGACAGAAAAACTATAGTCCCAACAGGGAAAACAAAAGAAACATAGTTAAGGTGCTTGATCCCTTTGGTAAAAAAATTTACCGTGGGACAGGCACCTTTAAATGATGTTTTGATTTTAATTTTTTATTATAATTGTATTTCTGGATAGTTCATAAGTATTTCCTGGCTATAATAATAGCAAGTAGCCAGTGCAATGATTAGTCCAATATAAATTAAAAGTAATTGAATCTTCGTTTTTTTGTTAGTTTTATAGTAGCTCTCTGTTGTCTGTATTTCTTTTTTATAATCTAGTAATTTTTCCTCTAAGTTGTTGAGAGTACGTTCAATGACCTGTTGATTTGGATGAAGGTGTTCTTCATTTAATACTAGGGTACCCGATAATTGTTGAAGATATATATCTTTTTTCATTTTTTCAATTTCTGTATTTAGTGTATTTAATATTTTAGTAATTTCTTGGTTTGTGACTTTCTGTTTTACTTTGTCAGTAACTTCTTGAACGAAATCTAAATCGTTTGATCCATTCTTTAGTTTTACGACCAATTGTTCCAGTTCTTGGACTTCCATTTTATCGTTATGTAAACTTTTTTGTTTTTTATATAATTTGTACCACTCTGTTCCGCCTAAGATGACAATTAAAAATCCGATAGGACTATGATTCATAATTGAAAAAGCTAATAATATGATGATACCTACCCCCCATAGTTTCGTACTAATTCCTGCAGCAATTCTCCCGCCATCCAAAGGGGTAATTGGGATAAGATTAAATAAATTGATCATCGCTCCTAAAATAATCAGAAGTGCCCAGAATGGTTCATGTGTAAAATAATACAAGGGAATGGCAGGTAAAAAGGATAATAGTCCAAAAAAAGGACCCATATATGCCACAAATCCTTCATCCTTTGCATTTTTAGGCATCTCCTTTAAACCGATAACGGCTCCAACAAAAGGAATAAACAAGGCAGGGCTGACAGGAAGTTTAATCTTTTTAGCAGCGTACAAATGCCCCATTTCGTGAACAAACAATAAATAGACTAGCGCAACTGCGAACTTCCAGCCAAAAAAAAGAGCATAGGTACCTAAATAAATAAACATGCTTACGAGTGTCTGGAGTTTTAAGAATTTAAAAACGATTAAAACATACTTTATTTTAGTAAGTAAAAAGGCCCCTATTGCAATAAATATCCCTAAAGAGGTTTTCTTACTTCTAGTTATATTCGTTTTCCTCAAATAACCATCCCCTTAGCATTTCGACGATTGAAAAATGAAGCTAAAATTACTGTAAGTATTATAAAAGGAACCATTTGAAATCACCTAGAGCACATTACACAGGAGTGTTTGATCATTTATTTTGATTAAGTCACATTAACATTGTAACCGAAAAAGTGTTCCTAAAAATTAAGTGCAAAAACTGTTTCATTTCTGCATCCCTATATTATTTCTACGTAAATGAATGTATAAAGTTTCATGTCTCTTTTTTATAGATTGTAAGTTTTTTAATTTTTAATTTTTTATATTTTGCTGTAATTCATTGTTAAATAAGAGTGTATAATACATCCATAAGAATTATTAACATATTGCAAAATGAAAGAGGGACAAATAATGGAGACTTGTGCAGATGTATTAATCGTCATCGATTTGCAGAATGGCGTATGTTACAGTGGGGATCACCTATTTGATTTAGAAAATCTAATCACTAAAGTAAATAATAGAATTGCCTTATATCGAGAATTGCATAAACCAATCATTTTTGTTCAACACTGTGATGAAGAATTAGTGCCTGAAGAAGAACCATGGGCTATCCATGCTAATCTAGATGTTCAGGAACAAGATTTTTTTATTAAAAAAATACATGCAAATTCCTTTTACAAAACAAACTTAAAAAATCTTTTAGACCAATTAGCTGTACAGCGTATTGAATTTTGTGGTGCCCAAACAGAATACTGTATGGATGCTACGATTAAATTTGCTCATGGATTGGGATATGAAAACTTCATGGTACAAAAAGCAACTTCTACTTTGAATAATCCATTTATGTCTGCAAAAGAGACGATTGATTTTTATGAAAATATTTGGAATCATCGATTTTTAAAATTAATAGGAGATGAATCTTAGAATGAACGATGATATACAAATCCTAAAACGAAGGTTTATTTAGCGTAAAATTATATTTTTTATCGTTTTCTCTCTCATTTAAAAACAGATTGATAATGTGATAACGAAATATTGCAATCGAACAACATCTTTTCCTTCCTTTCTTTAAAGCTCTCTAAAGGTGGATTAAAAGACCCGCAGCAAAATAAATATGTTGCGGAGATACTCAAAAAAATGGCCCGGATAAAAATCCGGGCCATTTCTTGTACAACATCGTTTTAATAACGATTATTTTTATTGAATTTTTAATATCGGCTTAATAACCTCACCAGATTTAGATGCGGCAAAAGCTTCATTGATTTGATCGAAGTCATAGAATTTTACTAACTTATCGAATGGGAATAGTCCTCTTTTATAGTAATCTACAAGTTGTGGGATAAAGATTTTTGCGACTGCATCTCCTTCAATAACACCCATCATGGTTTTACCTTCAGCCATTAAATCATTGTGAACATCAATGCTCATTTCAGGTGTTACACCGACGATTGCTGCAATACCTAATGGACGTAATGCATGTAAGGATTGACGTACGACTGGAGGAACACCAGTTGTATCAATTGAAAATTCTGTACCGCCATTCGTAATTGCTTTAATTTCATTTACAACATCCACTTTTGTTCCATTTAGAGTATGCGTAGCCCCTAGTTCTTTGGCGAGTTCAAGTCGATTATCATGTACATCAATAGCGATGATATTTTTGCATCCTACAATTTTTGCTGCCATGATTGCACTTAAACCTACAGCTCCAGTACCGAAAATGGCAATAGAAGTACCAAATGTTGGTTGAAGTTTGTTTAGAACGGTACCTGCTCCTGTTTGGATTCCACAGCCTAAAGGTCCTAATAAAGCTAAATCAACCTCTTTATCAACTTTTACCACATTGCGTTCATGTGAAATGGCGAATGTACCGAATGAAGATTGTCCAAAGAATGTTGATAATTCTTTCCCATTTTGTGATAAACGATGTGTATGGTCATCGTTTATACCGCCGAAATTAAGCTCATTAAATGTTTCACAGGCTGTTGGATGTCCGGTTAAACAATTATGACAATGACCACAGTGAGCAAATGAGAGTACTACATGGTCACCGGGTTCAAGATCTGTAACATTTTCACCCACTTTTTCTACTATTCCTGCTCCTTCATGGCCTAAAACAGCTGGAAGTGGTGCAATTGCTGCATCACGTGCAACGGCATCTGTATGACAAACGCCAGTAGCTATAATTTTTACTAATACTTCATTTGCCTTTGGGTCAGCAAGCTCGACTTCTTCTAAAACAAAATCTTGACCTTGTCCATGAGTCACTGCTGCATTTATTTTCATCAAAAAAAACCCCTTTCAATCAATAATAGGTATACCTTCCTATGTTTCCTTATTAAAATGATAATTATTGTAAATTCACCTCTATCGTATTCCGATTTAAAAATAGGTACAATATTTCTTAAGGAATGAATAAATTCCTTTATGTCAATAAGAGACTAGAAGGTGTTTTCATGCAATTATTACAATTACAATATTTTTTAACTGTAGCTAGAATTGAACATATGTCGCAGGCAGCACTTGAATTAAATGTATCTCAATCATCATTAAGTAAGACGATTGCCCGTTTGGAAGAAGATCTCGGTGTACCTTTATTTGATAGACAGGGGCGTAAGATAAAATTAAATGCCTATGGTGAAATTTTTGCTAAAGCAGCTAAAGAAGCTTTAGTAGGACTTGATAATGCACGGTCACAAATACAGAACCTCGCAAATATTACAGAGGATCGAGTAACAGTCAGTGTAATGAGTTCAAAAATTTTGCCGCATGTCTTTAAAAGCTTTTATCTTAAGCGTCCTAACGTAAAAATACATCAATCGATTTTGCCAGACTCAGTGGCAAAAGAAAGATTAATAACAGGCGAAATTGAATTATGTATCTCGAATAGTCCTATCACTGGACCTGATATTATTTGGTTACCTGTCTTAAAAGAGCAGCTTGAATTAATTGTTCCACACAATCATCCGTTGGCAATGTTTGATGAAATCGACCTAAAACAAGCTAGGCATGAGCGTTTTATTAGCTATCAATCTGGTTCAACCGCTACAAATATGATTGAAAAATGCTGTCATGATGCTGGTTTTGAACCGAACATTATTTTTGAGGGGACAGAGCTTTCTATTGTTCTTCAGATGGTAAATGAGGGGGAAGGGATTACCTTTTACCCGCAGTATTCATTTCTAGAGGAAAATTTAAAAAATACAAAACGGATCAAAATCAGAAATCCAGACTGCTATCAAATGGTCGGATTTGCATGGATGAAGACTAGAAATTACTCATATGTTGCGAAGCAATTTCGTAAGCATATGATTCATGAATTCGAAGAAATCAATAAGGGGAATAGCTGAATGGGCAACGATCATTTATTTAAGCGGAGCGTGGCTGAGAGAAAAACATTTTGGGATATACACATAATAAAAGTGAAGCATTATAAGATGGACACTAAATATACACAAATGGAAAAGCTCGTCTTGAAATGGCGAGTTTTTCTAATTGAAGTTGCTGTAACCGTCATTTAAATTCTTCTTACTAAATATTATGCCTTTCTTTTTCATTGACAAAAAAAGTCCATCCAAATAATATAAATCGTATACGATGTATCGTGTACGATTTATTTAGAGAAGGGGGGAGAAATATTGAATAGAGCTGAATTTATTGGGGAATCTATTGACTTTTTACATCGTTATACGATGAAAAGTCTACAGAAGAAAGCAGAGGATCATGGTGTTACGATTCCCCAGGTAAAGGTAATCGGTGAAGTGTATTCACATAAAACGGTTAGTATTAAACAACTCTCTCAAAACTTAAAAATGACGCAAAGTACTGTTTCGGATATTGTTGATAGACTAATTTCTAAAGGGTTTCTAGTAAAGATGCCAAATCGCAAGGATAAACGTATAGTAGATATTTCCTTGTCTGCTAGACTCGCTGAAGATATCAATGAGAGTATATCAGAAATTACAAATCAGTCATTAGTTGGTGTATTAGATCGTTTAAGTCCAAATGATCAGGAGATTGTGGAGAAGGGAATGAAATTATTAGTTTCCGCTGTTAAAGAAAACATGGTAGCTGAGGGAATGGATAATTATGAATTCTTTAATGTTTTGTTCTTCTCCGGTAAAGACAAACAAGGCAAGTAAACATTTGAATGGAATTTGGAGGGCACAAGGTGAGAAGAATTATAAAGGGCCGTTGGGCAATTTTTGCAATCTGGCTTATTGCAACGATAGTGCTTACTGTCATTCAGCCAGATGTCAATGCCATTCTACGGCAAAAGGGCCAAGAAGGTACAAGTAAAGACAGTCCATCTGTCATAGCAAGTAGTATATTAAAAAAAATGGATACCACCAAAGGTACGGATAACCTAATTGTATTTTATGATAAAAATAAAATTTCCAATGATGAAATGAAAGGAATCGGGGATGCAGTAAAATCACTTAGTGATAGCAGCTCGGAACTTGGGATCACAAACATGATCGATCCCTTCAGTATGCCTGATGCGAAAAGCTCATTAGTTTCCAAAGATGGTACAACTGTCATGGTGAGCTATAAGCTTGATAAAAAAGGCAGAGAAATTGATGATATTAAAAAGCAATTTGAGAAAAAGTTAGATAAAGTACCTGTTACATACTATTTAAGCGGGGAAGACTTTATCAATAATGATTATTTGAAAGCGACCCAGTCAGGTGTAGAGAAGAGTGCGGCATTAACTGTTATCTTTATTTTAGTTGTACTTATTCTTGCATTTAGATCAGTTGTTACCCCCTTAATATCTCTTGTGGCGGTAGCCTTTTCCTATCTTTGTTCGATGGGGATTGCTGCTCAATTAATAGATAAAGCAGGATTTCCAGTAACGAGCCTTACTCAGATGCTTCTTGTGCTTATTCTCTTTGGGATCGGCACGGATTATAATATCCTGCTATTTAATCGGTTTAAGGAAGAGCTATCACATGGTCATTCGATTGATGACGCAATAGTAAATACGTATAAAACGGCAGGAAAAACAATTGCTTATAGTATACTCACTGTATTTATCGCATTCCTAGCTCTAGTTTTTTCCGAATCGCCAATCTATCAATCTGGTGTTGTAGTCGTCATCGGTGTAACTGTTCTATTACTTGAAATTTTGACGCTAACTCCTTTTATTATGAAGGTATTAGGCAAGAAAATATTCTGGCCATCTAAAAATGTTGGTGGGCATAAGGAAAACAAGTTTTGGGGAAAATCATCATCCCTTGCGACTAAGCACCCTATTATTATTACAGTGACCATTCTATTAATTATAGGGCCAATGATGTACTTCCATCAGGAAAAGCTTAACTTTGATACGGTTGGTGAACTTGGAAATAAATATCCTTCATCTAAAGCCATTAATTTGGTTTCAGATCATTTTGGTAAAGGGCAGTCCATGCCGGCTACCGTCGTTATTGAAAATGATCATGCCCTTGATAATAATGAGTCTCTTGCCGTCATTGATAACATAACAGAACGACTTAAGAGTATAAAGGGAGTGAAGCAGGTTTCTTCGGTCACACAGCCTCTTGGGGAAAAGATTGATGATTTTTATGTCGATAGTCAAATGGCAACTGTAACAGATGGCTTATCACAAACAAAAGATGGTGTAGATCAAATCCATGATGGAATGAAGCAAGCACAGGAAAAGCTTGGATCTGCTGACTTTACTGATGTTAATAAAATGGTTGATGGTACCGCGAAGCTTCAAGACGGTATGACTGCTTTAACCAGTGGATTAAAACAAATCCAGGCAGGGATAGATGATAGGTCGAATAATCCACAAACAATAAGTAATGGTATCGCTGCGATTGAAACAAATCTCACAAAGATGAGTGAGGGAGTAGCATTATTAGCTGATAATTATAATAAGATGCAGGCGGGTTATAAGGAAATGGGTGCTCATTATCAAGAGGCAGCTCAGGCCCTTCTTGGTGTAAAAAGTGCCATTACCCAAATGCAATCGATGACAGATGCCCTTGGAAGCAGTTATACGAATTCGAATAATGATGCGAACTTTCAGGCGTTAAAGCAAACAATAAATCAGTTAGCAACAACCTTAAGCCAGATTACACCAGAGAGCATTCAAGCATTAAATGAAAATTATAATGCAGTGACAGCTGGTTTTGGTACGGCAAATAAAAATCTTGCTAGCATGTCAGGTGGATTAAACCAAATGGCAGACGGCTTGAAGAAACTTAAAGAAGGACTTGGCAAAGCATCCTCAGGAATAGACACCATTGTTACAAATATGAAGAGTGTAAATGAGGGGCTTGGCCAGATGAAAACTGGTCAAGAGCAGCTTGCGGCTGGTCTTAATGGATTTGGTGCGTTTGGAGACCAATTATCGGATGTGAACGGTGGATTAGAACAAATATCTGATGGTATTGGTCAAACAAATGATTACTTAGCTCAACTTAATACAAATAAGAACTTCTTTATCCCAAAAGAGGCGTTGACAAATGACGAATTCAAACATTCATTAGATGCTTTTATGTCAGAAGATCGAAAAATCACTAAGATGACCATTGTTTTGAGTGATGATCCTTATTCGAATGAAGCGTTAACAACAGTTAAAAGCATCAATACAACAATTTCCAATGGATTAAAAGGTACAGTACTTTCAGATGCTAAGCATGGAACAGCTGGATCAAGTGCGACAACTAAGGATATGAATGATGTATTGTCTAGAGACTTAAATAAAACAACGATTATTGTCATCGCTGGAGTATTGCTTGTTTTATTTTTTGTTATAAGATCTTTCTGGACACCAGTTTTCATAACAGCATCCCTTGTTGGTGCATATTATGCAGCTATGTTTATCGTAAACTATATTTTCTTAGATGTACTAGGATATGAAGGATTGTCTTCTTTCGTTCCATTCTTCTCCTTCATCATTATTGTTTCCTTAGGAGTAGATTATAGTATCTTCTTGATGATGCGCTTTAAGGAATACCCGGATCTTTCACCTAAAGAGGCAATTGTATTGGCTTCCAAGCATACGGGTGGTGTCATTATATCAGCAGTTATTATCCTGGGTGGTACGTTTGCGACACTTATGCCTGCAGGAATCGTCCTTTTATCGGAATTAGCCATTGCTGTTATTACAGGTTTAATCGTACTTTGCTTTATTTTACTACCTATTTTTGTCCCTGCATTAATGGCCTTACCGGAAACTTTAGCAAATGTCGTTTCTAGAAAAAAAGATGAGCGCTTAAGCTTTGAGGAAAAATAGTGTAGGTTACTAACTAGGGGACAAAAATACTTTTATATGAAACTTAAAAAAAGGATGACTTCTTTTTAATTAGTGAAAGAAGTCATCCTTTTCTTTGATATAATTAAGTCTCATCAGGTTTTTCGCCATTCTGTAAATCATTAATGCTTAAGCCAAAATCCATTTGTAGGTGCGGATAATCTTTAAATTGAGCCCAATCTCCACCCCAAGAAAATCCTAAAGCTTTTGCTAAGTCTACAACCTCGTACCAATCTGATCGACCATTTTTATTCCCATCATACTCCATGTCCCAAATAACATCTCCTGTAGGAGTTTTTAGTGCAAAATCAACGGCAAGACCGTAATTATGATAGGACTCTCCACCCTTTGCATTGGTGACAATATTTCCACTCACCGTTCTTCCTTTTTCATAAAGCTGGTCTTGATCTTTAGAGCTCCGGAAATCATCTGTAATAATAACCGTAATTCCTATTTTTGCAGCTTGCTGGATTAATTGATTCGTTTTCTCTTTTACAAGTGGATTAAGTCCAGTTGCCTCTATTGTTTTAGTCGAGATTGAATTGGATTGATTTTTATGCTCATTATATAGAGATTGAATATAAAGGAAGCAAATGAACAGAAGAAGAATGACAAACCAAAATCTTTTTAACCGTTTTTTCAATCTTACTATTCCTTTCTTGATCGCAATACTATGATGATGACGAAAATATTAATTAAATTGTTTCATGGTTTTTGAAGGAAATCAAATAGGGAATCTAATAAAAAGTTTGTAAATCTGGTGTTAAATTCCTTTGCTGAAATTTACTCATAAAATAAGTTAATAAATTATTTGATACAAGGAATGAGTAAAAACTGTCATTCAAAATACGAAGGACAGTTTCTACAGAATTTTTACTATATTAACTACTGCACCCACTACCACAACTAGAGCAACTAGAACCTCCGGAATCCCCTCCAGAGTCTCCTCCTGAATGACAACTATCAGAAGAACCACTACAAGAAAAACCAGAACAAGTAGCTCCTGTGCCTGTAGTGGTTGCTACTTTATAATACTCGTCTGGCAATATTTCATCCATACTGTTTTGAAAAGAATGTGAATCATATAACGAGTAAAAAATGGCTGCACCTACTGCTAAATGAAATATTTGCGACTCAGATGATGAATGTGATAAAGGTGTAGGTTTTCTATTTGTTTCCATCATCTGTTCGGATAACAAAATTTCACTTTTAAATTTTCTTATTAATTCCAATTTATTATTGAGCCAATCATGCCCTTGACGAAAATACTTATTTAATAATTCGTTTTCTGATAAGCTTTTAAAATCATCAATAATTTCCTGCTTAATTGGATTTTTAAGAAATCCTCCCCAAATCGCTCTGCTGTTAGGAGTTGATTCAAATATGCTTAAATACACCCAATCAAAAAAGCCTTTCTCACCCGGAATCGGAGTTACCTCCATATTTGGCGTATGATGCAAAACTTCCTTATAATAATCCTTTGAGAATTTTTCATATTCTCTAGTAAACATAAGCATTTCATGCCAAATATCATCCACACGCGGGCTAAACATCGGGACTGACTTTAATAAGCTATTCATAATAAAAAAGCGTTTTAATTCAAAAAGAAACCAATCAAACTCATAATCTCTAACTTTTGGATGTTCCTTCAAAAATCGTGCTTTTACATTTGATGTATATGAACTCGATAGGGTTCTATCTAATTCTTGAACAATGGGCAGCAATGTATCTGTTTGAATCCCGAGATTATCTGGAATAGCTTGATCTTTTATGTTTAATTTATTCTTTGTTTTAGTGGAAGCAATCATAAAAATAAGAAATATGACTAAAATAATAGCTACTAATAGGATTGGCATAAGCTATTCCCCCTTTTTTCATCCTCAATTTTTATACGTTCACAAACTGGAAAAGTTTCAAAAAATGCACCTAAAGGTAGGCTACTGATGATAAGGCGTTGGCAGATTATCAAATAGGCATATGAACAAAGGCGTATTGCAATAATAAGCCTAATTTTTATCGATTCTTACCAGTACATCATAATTTTAGTTATATCAGGAAATAATGAACATATTCGGTAACCTATTTTTAAGTGACTTTTTAAGAAATGTAACAGATAAAAACGGATGAAAAAAGCAAGACAAAATGTTTGACTAATGTCTAGTAATCTTATAGGATTTATGAAGCGTGAATATTCTAAGTGAGGTCAATGTAAGAAAGAGATGGATTTAAATAGACAAATTTTAAAGAGTTGATTTCGTAAAATTGCTTTATTCTGTGGTTATTCAAAACCATTTCTCAAATATTGTCACTACTAGTAAGGGCACTTTGAATTTTTCAACTTATTTCGCATCTATAGAAGGAGGAGACAACATGAAGAAGACAAAATTGTTTTTTTCAATAATCGCTTTAGCAGTACTTGTTTTAGCTGCATGTGGTAATAATGATAATAAAACGAAAAAAAGTGAAGAAAACGCACTTAAAACGATACAAAAAAATGGTGAATTAACGGTGGGAATTATGGGAACGTACGCACCGTATAATTATATGAACGACAAAAAAGAATATGATGGTTTCGATGTAGATATTGCGAAGGAACTAGCAAAACGTCTTGGGGTAAAAGCTAAATTTGTCGCACAAGATTTTTCAGGGTTAATACCTGGACTACAGAAGGGGAAATTTGACATGTTAGTTAGTCAGGTAACCATCACTCCAGAACGACAAAAGCAAATCGATTTTACGAAACCCTATATTACAAATGAAGTAAAAGTGATTGTTAAAGAATCAAATACAAAGATTAAATCATCTGATGATTTTAAAGGAAAAACAATAGGTGTTGGTCTTGGTACAAATGATGAAGCCTATTTACGAAATGATTTAATGCCAAAAGTAGGAAACTTTAAAATTAATACTTATGATGATGTAATAACAACGTTAAAAGATTTAGATGCTGGGCGTATTGATGCAACGATTAATAACGTATATGCGTTAAAACCAATCGTTGAGGAAAATGGTTATAAAATAAAAGCTGTCGGAGATGCAATTAAGGCTGATAAGGCTGCTGTTGCAGTGAAAAAAGGCAATACTGAATTAGTTGATGCGTTAAATGATGCTCTTGCTGAGATGAAAAAAGATGGTAAGTATAAAGAAATCTTTGTTAAATGGTTTGGAGAAGAACCACCAGCAGAATAATGAAGGTAGGTAACTACAATGGATTTGGTCATTGATAATTTTTCTTTCTTATTGAAGGGTGCATATTACACATTACTTATTACAGTGGTTTCTATGTTCTTCGGTTTAATCATTGGCTTGTTAACCGCGATTGCTCGAATTAAGGGCAATCGCGTTCTACGTATGATCGCAAGAGCGTATGTGTCAATCATTCGCGGTACACCTCCGCTTGTACAGATAGTAATTGTTTATTATGGATTAGTGGATTATGGAATTGAATTAGATGCATTAACGGCTGCTTATATTGCACTAAGTATTAATATTGGTGCTTATGTTTCTGAAGCATTCCGTGGCGCAATACAATCGGTGCCAAATGGCCAAACAGAGGCTGCATTGGCAACAGGAATGACAGCAGGCCAAGCCATGCGGCGAATTATCATTCCACAAGCGATTCGCTACGCTATTCCGCCACTTGGTAACACCTTTATAGGAATGCTAAAGGAAACTTCGCTCGTATCTGTCATTGCCGTAACAGAATTGATGCGTTCCGCACAATTATTAGTCGCTCAATATTACGCTTATATGCCATTTTACTTGGCCATTGGTATTATGTATTGGGTGATGAGTACATTCTTTTCATTTATATTAAATAAAATTGAAAAACGGTTATCTGTATATTAAGGTGGTGAAAATATGATTGACATTGATCAGCTCCAAAAGAAATTTGGAGAAAATGAAGTGTTGAAAAATATTTCATTAACAATACCAGCACATCAGGTAGTAGCTGTGATCGGTCCGAGTGGTTCAGGTAAAAGTACTTTTTTAAGATGTATTAATGGTCTAGAAAGTATTACTGGTGGAAAAGTAACTGTAAATGGTCATGAAATCAATGCGAAAGCTCCGATAAAAGCATTGAAAAAAACCATATATGCTATCCGTCAAGAAACAGGCATGGTGTTTCAACAGTTTAATTTGTACCCACATAAAACGGTAATTGAAAATGTGATGGAAGCATTAGTTGTAGTAAAAAAGATGTCTAAGCAAGAGGCAAAAAATATTGCGAAACCATTATTAGCACGGGTTGGTTTAGGTGAAAAAGAAAATGCTTACCCTTCCCAGCTATCAGGTGGTCAACAGCAACGTGTTGCAATTGCTAGGGCATTGGCAATGGAACCTAAAATAATGTTATTCGATGAACCAACATCAGCTCTAGATCCAGAATTAGTTGGGGAAGTACTGAATGTTATGAAAGATTTAGCCGAAGAGGGAATGACCATGGTCATTGTCACTCATGAAATGAAATTCGCTAAAGACGTGGCAGATCGTATTCTATTTATGGCGGATGGTGTTATTGTCGAGGATGCTGAACCAAATGATTTCTTTGAACATCCACAAACAGATCGTGCACAAAAATTTTTACGACAGGTATCAGAGTTTTAATCAGAAAGGGATTGAATATCATGCAAATTAAAGCAAAATGGCAAGGCGGACGTGCCTTCGAAGCGGTTGGCCCTACTGGACATACAATGTCCATGGATGCCACAGAAAATTATGGTGGATTAGGACAAGCACCTACACCAACAGAAATGTTACTAGCTTCATTAGCTGGATGTATCGGTATTGATGTGACAATGATTTTAAAACCACATTTAGATCAAATTGAAAATATTGAAATTACAGTGGATGGCACACGCAGAGAGGAAATGCCAACTGCATTTACCGCTGCTACACTTACTTTTACGGTAGATGGGGATATTACAGCTAAAAAAGTAAGACGTGCTATTCGATTAGGTGAAGAAAAATATTGTGCGGTTTCTGCATCATTAAAAGCAGATATATCCTATAAACTAATTTTAAATGGTGAAGAAGTGTCAATTGAAGAAGAATAGGAATGTTGATAGACGACAATTTAGGCTCTATATGAAATAGAGACTAATTGTCGTTTTTTTGTTCTCCACAGATGAGTATCTTGTTTTGGCTTATATATATTTTCTTACTGTGAAACAAAGGATGAAAAAAAGAGCTTGGTTTCTACCAAGCCTTATTATTTCTCTTTATTAAAATTAATTCTTATACTTTGAGATTTATTCAAAGTCTTGTGATTCTCATCAAGAACATCACTTGTTTCAATGTCTATCCAATTTACATCTGGCGTTGATTTTTCGATAATAAATCCAAGTGCCCCTTGTTTAGAACCATTTGGTTCAATCTCTCCACCCAGATATTCAATATAAAAGTCATCTTCAAAATTTTTAATCTCTCCATTACTTGTTTCTAAATGAGCAATTGGCCCAAAATGTACTTTTTTGTTCGATTGGTTGATTAGTTCAATTTCAATTTTAATAAAATCGAATTCCTCATATTTTTCCGTAAATTGATGGAAATAGTCCATTAAAGAATACGTAGGTGTATTATGAATGAGCTTAACATTCTTGATTTTCATTTCAACTGGTCCAATAGTATATAATTTATTCAGAGAAGCGATTTCCTTTAAGGTGACAGTCCCCTTGCTATCATTAATTGTTTTTCCTGCATTAAGGAGCTTCGTATCATCTGAAACTTGAGGATTAGGGACATAAATATCAGCTAAGGATTTTGCTCTCTTTTTTTCTTTTTCTGTTCGATCTTGTTCAGATGGATGATCCTGTTTTTCTGTTGCTTTAACAGGAGATACCGAAGTTGAAGCAGTTTTACATCCGCTTAAAATTAGGGATAAAGCGAGTATAATGGGAGTTAGTACTTTCATAAAAAAATCTCCTTCCTTACTTATGGGAAAATAAAAATAGGATCGATTATGATGATTGAAAACGAATAATTCCATAAGCTGATTACGGTCAAATAATGAAGGATAGCTAGAGACTTAGTCTGATTAATTCCGATTGAATCTACATGTAAAAAGGAACCCGTTGAACAATTGTACAACGGGGAATTAAATGATTTTATAAACTAGATCACTTTCCGTTTTTTAAAATCTCGAAAATTAGTTTGGCTTGGTCTGTATTATCTATATTTCCAGCAAATAAGTCGCTACCTGGCCCAAACGCGTACACGTTCACATCTTCACCTGTATGACCACCCGTTGTCCATCCAGTAAAAGATCGATTATCAAAGATAGCCTCAATCGCATTATCTATCTCTGTAACGTCTTTAGATTCAGCAGACTTTTTAACCGATTGGATTTCTTGAGCTGTGAGCTGTAAGTCAATGTATTTCTTTAAAGTTTGTTCTACATCGGAACCTTTAGCAATCTGTTCTGCTATATAGTCTGGTGTGCGTTTTGCTGCTGCAATGGGTGCCCCAAACCAGTTATATTCACCCTTGGCTCCGATGGAAAATCCTCCGGTTGAATGGTCAGCTGTTGCCACTACTAGTGTATGTTTATCTTTTTTTGCAAAATCTATTGCTGCTTTAAATGCCTGCTCAAAGTCTTCCATTTCGCTCATTGAACCAACAATATCATTATCATGTCCAGCCCAGTCGATCTGGCTCCCTTCAACCATTAAGAAAAAGCCTTTTTTATTTTTGCTTAATTTATCTAATGCTGTTTCAGTCATGTCTTTTAAAGAAGGCATAGATTCATCACGATCAAGCATTTTTGGCATGCCGCCTTGAGCAAATAATCCTAAAATATGAGAGTTTTTGCTATTTAACATGTCATTTTTATTTGTTACATATGAATAGCCCTCTTTTTGAAATTCTTTTGTTAAATCCCGATCAGGGCGTACAAAGTTACTTTTACCGCCACCAAGCAAGACATCAATCTTATGTTCTCCATTAATCATTTCATCATAGTAATCATCGGCAATCGCATTCATGTTTTTACGATTTACATCATGAGCACCGTAAGAAGCAGGTGTTGCATGAGTGATTTCAGAGGTTGCTACTAGTCCAGTGGATTTTCCCTTAGCTTTAGCAGCTTCAAGAACTGTTTCTACTGAGGAACCATCATTATCAACACCAATCGCCGCATTATATGTTTTAATCCCGGCAGACATGGCTGTTGCAGCAGCTGCTGAGTCTGTAACATTTTGATTAGGGTCTTCTGGATAAGTCTTTTGTTGCCCGACAAGATATTTATCAAATTCTGTTAGTTCTACCTCTTTTGTTGATGGATCATCCTTTAAATAACGATAAGCAGAAGTGTACGAAACCCCCATCCCATCACCGATTAAGAAAATAACATTCTTAATTTTTGCATCGTTTTGTTTAGCTTCAATGGCTTTAACATCATCATTATGTAGAGAACCAAACAAAGCTCCAAGCGCTACCGTAGAAAGAACAGCCACAGGCAAAATCCTCTTTTTAAATCGGTTTTTAAACATCATCAGAACCCCCTAAAATTTTTCATTCAATAAATTCGAACTTCTATTAAACTATAAAATGTTTTTGTTAATCTAGTATTAATACAATGTAAAGATTTATGATGGTGGGACAGGTGGGACAGGTGGGACAGGGGGTCGGTTCCGACGTCCCAAACTTTGGGGGACAAAGGGTCGGTTCCAATGTCCCACTAATATAAAAATGTGAGAAGTTTGCTATTCTATTGAATTTGGTGTTTAACCATTAGAAAATTGCACGATGATTTTTTGATTTAGATCATTTTTACGTAGCTATCAAAGTTTTTATATTTTTTAAAATTGGTGTAAAATACATTTTTAGGGATAAAGATAGCTCAATTTCCACTGGCTTAGTAAGTAACACAGGACTGCACACGTTGAACTATAATAAATTTGTATTATGGAATTACGCAATTGTAGGATAAGTGTTGAACATTTATCCTTATAAAGGAACTTTTCTAAAAGGGTAAATAGGAGGATTTTTTAATCGTGAGGTGCTATATCTATTATTTGAATAAATGGAGATAATTTGAACAAGATATTTAAGCTTACATAGAAGGAGTAAAGAGATATGCAAAATCGAAACATAATGTTAGCCATATTATTAATCAATCTATTCATTGTCTTCTTAGGAATTGGTCTTGTTATTCCAGTTACTCCTACAATCATGAATGAGTTACATATTTCCGGATCTGTTGTCGGCTATATGGTAGCATTTTTTGCTCTTACACAGTTAATTTTGTCACCAATTGCTGGTCGTTGGGTAGACCGCTTTGGGAGAAAAAGAATGATTATTATCGGTTTAATCATTTTTGGAATCTCGGAGTTCTTATTTGGGATTGGGAAAACAATTGAGGTACTTTTTATTTCACGTATGCTTGGCGGTGTCAGTGCGGCATTCATTATGCCGGCAGTTACAGCGTTTATTGCAGATATAACGACGGTTAAGGGACGCTCAAAAGCGATGGGGTATATGTCTGCCGCTATTTCGACAGGTTTTATTATCGGACCTGGACTGGGTGGCTTTTTAGGAGAGATTGGTACCCGCCTGCCGTTCTTCTTTGCTGCAGGTTTTGCAGTAGTAACGGCTATCATATCGATCACTGTACTTCATGAACCGGAAAGAAATTCTGAAAAGGAAGAGGAAACAGGACAAAACAAAGGGTGGAAACGTATTTTTGTACCGATCTATCTTATATCTTTTATCATCATTTTTATTTTTTCATTTGGTTTAGCTTCCTTTGAATCGCTGTTTTCATTATTTGTCGATCATAAATTCGGTTTTTCACCGAAGGATATTGCGATAGTAGTAACAGGTGGTGGGATAGTTGGGGCGATTTTTCAAGTTGGTTTATTTGATCGTCTAACGAAATGGCTGGGAGAAATTCGTTTAATTCGTTACTGCCTAATTATCTCGGCAATTCTTGTATTTTTAGTAACAATCGTGAATACCTATTTTACCATCTTACTTGTTACAGTCACTGTATTTGTTGGATTTGATTTGATGCGTCCGGCTGTAACCACATATTTATCAAAAATTGCCGGTGATGAGCAAGGTTTTGTCGGTGGAATGAACTCCATGTTCACTAGCATTGGTAATGTCATTGGACCAATAATAGGCGGAATATTATTTGATTTTAATTTAAACTACCCTTTTTATTTTGCAACTGTCCTATTAGCTGTTGGAGTTGGGATTTCGTTTGCATGGAAAAGAAGGGAGTACCACACGACATAAGGCGGGACAGAGGGTCAGGTTTACTGTCCCACCACCACAAATACTTATGCAGAAAAATTTAATTTTGAAATAGGTCCATCTTTTGATGGGCCTTTTCTATTAAATAGGATGAATACATTTTTATGAGATAAATTAGTAAATACATGAGAATTAGGTGAATTTCGTGGGAATTACTACACCTAGACTGGGACACTGGACCTGACCCCCTGTCCCACCTTTTGCATTTTAGTACGTCAAAGTAGTAGAATTTGAGAATCAGTATATTCTTAAAAAAAGTAATTTTAGGGGTGAATGGTAAGTGATAAATTTTCAAAGTGATTATTTGGAAGGGTGCCATCCGAAAATTTTAGAAAAATTAGTAGAGACGAATTTTAGGCAATCTTCAGGATATGGGAATGATGAGTATTCGAAGGATGCTATTTTTAAAATAAAGGCTGCCTGTAATAAAGAAGATATAGATGTGCATTTTTTGGTAGGAGGAACACAGGCCAATTCTATTATTATTGCATCTATATTGCGCCCACATCAGGGAGTAGTGAGTGCTATTTCTGGGCATATATCCACAAATGAAGCGGGGGCAATCGAGGCTACCGGACATAAAGTACTTACACTTCCTAGCGAGGATGGGAAGATTCGGGCTGAACAAGTAGAAGAATTGTACTATGCACATTGGAATAGTCCAATTCGTGAAGCGGTTGTACAGCCTGGGATGGTGTACATCTCTAATCCTACTGAAATGGGTACCTTGTATACGAAAGCTGAATTGGAATCATTAAGTAAGGTGTGTAGAGATTTGAATCTTCCATTATTTTTAGACGGTGCTAGGTTGGGTTATGGTCTTACAAGTCCATATAATGATGTAACACTTAAGGATATCGCTCATTTATGTGACGTCTTTTATATTGGTGGCACAAAATGTGGGGCGCTTTTTGGTGAAGCGGTTGTGATTAGTTCCAATCCATTAAAAAGAGACTTCCGCTATATTATGAAACAACGTGGTGGTGTACTTGCAAAAGGAAGGCTATTAGGGATTCAGTTTGGTACACTCTTTGAAGACGAGCTATATTTAAAAATTTGTGGAAGTGCTGTAGAGTACGCATTAAAATTGCGGCAGGCATTTGAAGAAAAAGGAATCGAGCTTTACGGGAACTCGCTAGCGAATCAACAATTTCCAATTTTAACAAATACACAAATGGATGTCCTTAGAAAGAATTATGGTTTTGAGGTATGGGGTAAGTTAGATGAAAATTATACGATTACCCGTTTCTGTACAAGCTGGGCAACTAAATTAGAGGATATTGAAGCACTAATTAAAGATGTAAAATTATTGTAGAATATTTAATTTTACTAAAGGATGAATATGGATATAAAACAGTTCCGATTGATTCATATTCCATTAGCATATAAAAAGTGAAAATGAAGTGGGGTGAAAAGAAATGGGGTAACGGTAAAAGATTTGCTACAATTGCCATCATTTAGAGGGGCAGAAGTGTTGACCGGTAAAAATAATCTTAATCGAACCGTCTCCTCTTTATCCGTGTTAGAAGTTTCAAATGTAGATTTTTTCTCTCAGATTATTCAATCTGTTCAGGATGAGTGGTACGCGGAAGAACTAGTTATTAGCTCATTTTATTCAATTAGAGATAGTGTTGAAAAACAATGTGAAGCGATTCAGCACTTACATGATCTAGGGGAATTAGGGCTTATCTTATATTATGTGGGAATCGTCCTGCCAGAGATACCTGATGAAGTTCTGCAATTAGCAGATTCCCAGGGCTTTATAATCATTTGTATGCCGAAAAACGATTATTCACTTCGTTATAATGAAGTGATTTATGAAGTAATGGAATCGATTGTAAGTAATCAAGCTGTGAATGATCATTTTGTTAAGGAGACACTAGAAAAGGTTTCCTTGTTGCCAGAACATCTGCAGAGTGTGGAAATCACACTTAAAATGTTATCGGATCGTCTGAAGGCGAATATCCTTTTGACAAATACCAATTTTGAGATTGTGAATCAAGTAATGTGGCCGCGTAATTCTTCTTTAGACGTGTCGGAAATCATTCAAGAATATACTCGATCGGATCTGAATGGGGGCAAGGGGACACAAGAATTAGAAAGAACGGTTCCCAATGGTTTTGTAGAACATAAAAGTATTCATCAAAAAAATGGAGAGATGCTTCATCTATTTCTTATTAAAGAGAATACGAGATTGCAGGCGAAAATTATAGAAAAAATCAGTGAAATCGTACAAGTTGCAATCAATTTATGGGGAGACAAGCATGATGAAGTGAGCGAGTATGCCTTGGTAAAAGCGATTATTAATGATGAAAGTGAAAAAATGCGTAGATTAGCAAAGAAGCTTCATATTGATGTCTCCGCTATTCAAATGATGTGGTTAGTTTATATAAACGATTTGTCGGAAGAACGGGAGATTAGAGAAGAGCTGGAAGAGCAGCTTTCGAAATATTATAAAACGAGAGTAATTCAAAACATCGATCAATGTATTGTAGTCCTTCTAGGAAATTGCTTATATAAATACAATGAGTTTGACATTGCTAGTGAGTTTATCGAAACGACGAATTACTTCTCTCAACTGTCGGAAATAGTCTATTCTCCAAAAATGAGACATACAACTGATGTTCGTCGTATGTATCAATTGGTCAATCAAGTAGGAAAAAAAGTACATTCAATCTATCCTAAGAGAAAACTGTATACAGCTGCAGAGGTTCGGTCAATGAAGCGTGCCATTGACTTCAGTAAGCAGGGAGAAGAAATGATTGAAGAATGTTTTTCAGTTATTTCTCCTATTCTAAATGATGAAGAATCTATGAGAACTTTGATGACCTTCCTCTTAGATGCAAATGGAAATTTTGATACATGTGGAAAGCTTTTATATATTCATAAAAATACAGTGAAATATCGGATCAAAAAGATTAGTGAACAGATCGGAAATGATGTAACGATGTATTCTGAATTTTATGATGTGTATATCGCTTGTATGATTTATCGATTAATTAACAATGACATTTTTTAAACATTCAAGCCATCATTGGTTATATCCGGAGTTTTGTCAGAAACGACAAAATTTCGGATTTTTTTTTCATTTTTGAAAAAGACTCACCCCCATTGTTTCTTTTATAATGGGAAATAAATTTACTAGTCTCTTTTCAAAAGGATGTTTTCGTATAGTTTTGTTGCTTTTGTAAATACGTTGCTGTCTAATTTTCTAAACAAAAATCGGAGTGTGATTTTTAAGATTGTTAACAGTTGAACAAAGTAGAAAATCAGATTTATTTAGGTTTTTAATACTTACGAAAATCAACACTTTATATGAAAAGAGGAATGAATGGAGTAAAGGAGGGGCTACAATATGAGAAATAATGGCGAGCATCAATCATGGTATAGTCTAGGAATTGTCTGGGCTGGTGCAATGATTAGCATACCAAGTTTATTAGTAGGAAATACCCTTATTTCTGGTATGAGTTTACCTAAGGCATTATTCGTAGCATTTGTCGGTTATTTCATTGTCGTCGCCATCATGATTTTGCAAGGCATGCAAAGTAGTGATCTGGGAAAGCCAACTGTTCATATTGCCGGACAAGTATTTGGTAAAAAGGGCTCACGAACAATATTATCAATTATTTTAGCCATTGCTTGCTTAGGATGGTTTGGAATTCAAGCCAATGTTTGTGGGGCTGCATTAGCGAATTTACTGGCGAATTATGATATGAATTTGCCAATACCATTAGCCTCTTTCCTTTGCGGTTTGGTAATGGTGGTCTCAGCTATCTATGGAATTAAGGTGCTACGCGTAATAAGCTATATTGCAGTTCCATTATTGGTCATCATTTCTATAGTTGGTTTAGTTCAAACATTGAGTGGAGATCATTTACAAGCAATTCAGAACTATAAACCTAGTGGTAATATGAGTTTTATGGATGGGCTTTCAGTCACAATGGGGTCATTTGCATTAGGAGCAGTGATAGCGGGTGATTATTCCCAATTTTCCAAAAAGCGTTCAGATGTTTTTAAAGCAGCCATCTTTGGAATTATTCCAGCTGGAGTTCTGATGATTGGCGTAGGAGCAGTTTTAACGATTGCATATCAGACGAGCGATATTACTGCGGTCTTTTTGAATATAGCAACCCCATTCATTGGTGGTGTCATTTTAATCTTAGCTACATGGAAAACAAATTTGGTTAATGCAATATCTGGTGGAATTGCCTTGATTAATGTTTTTAACATTTCAAAGCAAAAAGAAAAAATGGCAGTTGGAATTGCTGGTACGGTGGGAACTTTACTTGCCGTGGTGGGAATATTAAATTATTTCACACCTATCATGTCTATATTATCAGCAATGATTCCACCAGTTGCAGGGGTAATGATTGCCTCCTATTGGATAATGAATAAGGGCAATATGAATAATTGGAGACAAGTGGAGGGTGTGAACCGTTTAGGCGTTTTCTCTTGGCTAGTAGGTGCTGTCATTGCTAGTATTCCAGTTGTTTTTTCTTTATTCCCTAGCTTGCCTCAAGTACCTAATCAGCCATTAACTGGGATTATTATTTCATTTGTAATTTATTATTTTGGCTATCGTTTTTCTATACAGAAATCTATCATGTTGGAGGAGAATAAATGAGATATTTAGATAAAGATGCGATTGAACGAATTGCTATTGGAGCAGCCTTTTTAGGAACAGGTGGTGGAGGAGACCCTTATATTGGGAAAATGATGGCTCTTTCCGCTATTGAGAAAAATGGACCAGTACGACTATATTCAGTTGATGAAATCGAGGATGAGGACTTTTTCATTCCAGCCGCGATGATGGGGGCACCATCAGTTTTAGTAGAAAAGTTTCCACGTGGAGATGAGTTTGTAAAAGTTTTTCAAAAGCTAGCGAAATATATAGGGAAGGAAAAGATTACAGGAACTTATCCAATGGAAGCAGGTGGGGTAAATTCGATGATCCCGATTGTGGTAGCTGCACAATTGGATTTACCTCTCATTGACTGTGATGGAATGGGGCGGGCGTTTCCAGAACTCCAAATGGTGACCTTTAACTTGGATGGGATTTCAGCAACGCCAATGGCCATCACTGATGAAAAAGGAAATATCGGGATATTTGAAACAATAGATAATAAATGGACAGAACGTTTGGCTCGAACAGCAACGGTTGAGATGGGTGCTAGTTCCTTGGTTAGTTTGTACCCAACGACTGGTGCACAGATTAAGAAGAGTGGCGTCCATCATATCATTACACTTTCCGAAAAGATCGGTGAAATTATTTCTTCAAAGGAACAAAATGCAAAAGAAAAACTTCAGGAATTGCTAAAGTTAGTCTCTGGATATCAGTTATTCCAAGGGAAAATTGTGGATGTGATTCGAGAAACCAAGGGTGGCTTTAACCTTGGGAAAATGAACCTTGAAGGAATTGAAGAAAATAAAGATGAAAATATGAAGGTCCATTTTCAAAATGAAAATCTTATTGCAGAAAAAGATGGTCAAGTAGTTGCTATGACTCCGGACTTAATTTGTTTAGTGGATTATGAAACCTTATTACCAGTAACAACTGAAAGTCTAAAATATGGGAAAAGGGTACGTGTGATTGGGTTGCCAGCACATGAAAAATGGAGAACGGATAAAGGAATCGAAACAGCTGGTCCAAACTATTTCGGATACGATTATGATTATGTTCCAATTGAGGAATTGGTTAAAAAGGTGGTAGTAAAACATGTATAAGATTGGTATAGATGTTGGTGGAACAAATACAGATGCGATTATTTTAGATGAACATCGTCATCTAATTCATAGTGTAAAATCTCCTACAAGTTTAGATATTAAAACGGGGATTGAAACAGCTTTAAGAAACGTTTTAAAAGAAGCAAATATTGATAAAACGAAGATCACTCATGCGATGCTAGGGACAACCCAGTGTACAAACGCAATAGTAGAACGGAAGAAATTAGCCCGAGTTGGTGTCATTCGGCTTGGCTATCCAGCAACTGCCTCTGTTCTTCCTTTTACCGCCTGGCCGAAAGATATGGTTGAAGAACTTTCTGGAAATTATGCATTAGTACATGGTGGTTATGAATACGATGGTCAATTATTGGGAGCGCTTGATGATAATGAAATTAAGAGTCTACTAGAGGAATGGCAGGGAAAAGTAGAATCGATCGCTGTAGTTGGTGTATTCTCTTCGATCAAAAATGATCAAGAACTAAAGGTACGTGATCTCATCCAAGAAGTATATGGAGAAGAATTCCCGGTATCTTGCTCTTCATTGATTGGTTCTGTAGGGTTAATTGAACGTGAAAATGCAACCATTCTCAATGCAGCCTTATGTAAAGTAATTGAAACAACAACACAAGGATTTATTCATGCATTGGAAGAGGAAGGGATTGCTAACGCGGAAGTCTATTTATGTCAAAACGATGGAACCTTGATGTCAATCGAATATGCGAAACAATTTCCTATTTTAACAATTGCATGTGGACCAACAAACAGCATCCGGGGTGCTTCCTATTTAGCGCAAATCAAAAATACAATGGTTCTTGATGTAGGAGGTACGACCTCTGATATTGGAGTTTTACAGGACGGATTTCCGAGAGAGTCTTCTGTAGCAGTTGAGGTTGGAGATATCCGCACCAATTTTAGAATGCCTGATATTATTTCTGTAGGTCTGGGTGGAGGAAGTATTGTTCGTGTAAACAACGGCAAGATTACCATTGGTCCCGATAGTGTAGGATACAAAATTAGTCAGGAAGCACTTGTATTTGGTGGAAGTACCCTGACTACAACCGACATTGCGGTTCGTCTAGGCTTAGCTGATGTAGGTGATAAAAACTTAGTCGAGCACATTGATGAAGCTTTCGCTAAAGATGTGCTAATAGAAATTTCCTCATTAATTGAGCAGGCCATCGATAAAATGAAAACCTCCTCAGAAGATGTTCAGCTTGTTATCGTAGGAGGAGGAAGTATTATTGTTCCTGATACGATTCGTGGGGTATCGAATATGATTAAAGCGGAAAATGGTACAGTAGCCAATGCAATTGGTGCATCAATTGCTCAAATTAGTGGGCAATATGAGCAGATCTATATCTATTCTAAAGAATCACGTGAGGATTCCTTGAAAGATGCTCAGGAAAAGGCAGTGAAACAAGCTGTATTAGCTGGTGCGGTTGCTGAAACGATTGAGTTAGTTGAGGTAGAAGAAACCCCGCTTGCGTATCATCCGGAAAATGCAACAAGACTAAGAGTGAAAGTGGTAGGGAAGATGGAATAGACGCCAGTATCTTGTAGGTTTGTCTACCAATAAATTTTTATATCATATTGGTAAAAAGAAAAGTTGACCTTAATTTAAAACGGTTGTGAGACTAATTTGATTCAATAAAAGGGTTCAGAATATACCCATTCTGAGCCCTTTTATTTTTACTGTTTCGTATAGATTGTTGCTTTTATAAAAGCAACAATCTATACGAAAACAGCCTTAAGTTATGAAAAATTATTTAGACTAGATTGCCCAGTCTCCATTTCGGAAGATAGGTACAATCGTGCCGTCTTGTTTGATTCCATCGATATCCATTTGGTTAGAGCCGATCATGAAGTCAACATGAACGTTTGAAGTGTTCATCCCATTCTTCAATAATTCTTCTTCGTTCATTTTTGTTCCACCTTGAATGGTCGTTGGATATGCTGCCCCAATGGCCAAATGATTGGATGCATTTTCATCAAATAGTGTATTAAAGAAAGTAATATTGGATTGAGAAATTGGTGATGGGTCTGGTACTAAGGCAACTTCACCTAAGCCTGTTCCACCGTCATTGTCGAATACTAGCTTTTTGATTGCTTCATTTCCTTTTTCAGCGGAAATATCCACGATTTTTCCATCTTTAAAATGAACTTCAATGCCCTCAATGAGCGTACCTGCATAACTAAGTGGCTTTGTGCTGCGAACAACACCTTCCATACGATGTGTATCAGGAGCAGTGAAAACCTCCTCTGTAGGCATGTTAGCAATAAATTCTTCCCCTTTTGGGTTATAGCTTTCAGCACATGCCCAAATATGGTTCTTCGGTAAGCCTAATGTTAAATCAGTCCCTGGTGCTGTGTAGTGAAGGGCATCAAATTGAATTTCATTTAATATAGCTGCTTTCTCATTTAAAATCTTTTTATGCTCATCCCATGCGGCGATTGGATCTTCTTCATAAACACGGCATGTTTTGAAAATTTGATCCCATAAGGCATCCACTTGTTCTTCAGATGTTGATAAATCAGGAAACACTTGCTTTGCCCAGCCAGCTCCAGCAGCAGCAGCTACCGTCCATTTCAAATCATCATTCTGCGTTGCTATTCGCTGTGCCTTGAATGCTTTACCGGCTACATTTTGATAAGCTGCAACTTTAGAAGGATCCACTTCATTAAGTAATCCTGGATCACTGGATACAATCGAAAGTCGGCTAACGCGATGATTTAACACATGGTCTTCTGATTCTTGGATTTCATATTCAGGAATGTTGGTTAATACTTCTACAGGTTGATGTATGTAATTCAGCTTGCTGATTTCATCATCAGACCATTTAATAATGACCTTTTCAGCCCCTAAATCATAAGCCTCTTTCGTGATAAGACGTGCTAAAGGAGCTTGATCAACTGTGATCGTCATTTTCACCCAGTCACCTGGCTGAACATTGATCCCTTTTGCAACTAAAAGCTTTGCATATTTTTGTAAGTTTTCTTCGAAATTTGGCAGCACCATTTTATTACCTCCTAAATAGTAAGGGAAAAAATTATCCCAGTAATTATTCTTATGTAACAATGAAGTTATGTAAGTTAGTTTAACCTTGATAACTAATGGTATTATACTCTACCTTGTTCCTTGAATATACTAATTTGTTTTTCAATTTTGACAGAAATTTTCTCACTTCAAAAAACATGTAAAGAGAAGCGGAAAAATTACCTTTCTAATAACAAAAAAGTATGAATATGTTAAGAGGATTGATGCCTTTACAAAAATTACAAGTATAATAGATTTAATGATTCACAAGTTGGAATGTAATAAGAGCAATTTCTGATTAATAAAGGAATGGTGACTAGTATGAGTAAAACTAGAGAAAAAAGTCAATTTGAAAGTCGATTTAAGGAACAGGTGATGGAAGTAATAGCTGTTACAGGAGCTTCGGGAATTAGTGCGGGAAGAGCCGGAGGAAATCAAATGTGGAATGCCTCAATCCCGTTAATTGCCTGGAAAGCCTTGGGGAGCAATGAACCTTCTATAAAAGAAGAGCTGCGACTTGAATGGTTGGTAGATGATGAGGAATGGGAAAAAACAAGAGACCTATTGGGTATGAATTCAATCGCAAGACTTCAGGTACGTAAGGCTGAAAAGTCGATGATGCTTGTTAGCGTAATCGAAAAGGATTATCGCGATGATGAATTAGAAATCATCTTACAGGAATCGCTAAAGCCCGTTTTTTATAATGATGATGTATTAGGTATTTTTGAGCTTAATAAGGGTATAAAGGTTTTTGAAAAGGATATTTCCTGGGCTGGTGAAGAGGGATATTTATATTTTGATTGGAATGAAGATAGGACGGTTATGCATTCTGCATTGAAAACTGCCTATGAGCTTTTTAAGGAGCAGGATAAATGGAATAGGAAAATTAGAGGTTATGCTGCTGAAGAACTGGTTGAATTGGCAAATGAATGGCTCGAGGATAATGAAGAGGCAGAAATGAATAAGATTACAAAGGAAATATTTGTTGGGCTTATGAAATTAAGTAGTATTAGTGTTTATCCAGATGGTGATTTTGACCTATTTTTTGATGATGGAGATATGTTTTGGGGGCATTCAATTATAGTAACTGGAAATATTAATGGGGAATTTAGTTCTGCTGAAATTGCTGGGTAAATAGAGATTCTACTGTAGTTTAACTGATGTTTGAAATGGAAAAAACGGAGATTTTTTGAGAGGTTATCCACATGTTAAAACAATGGGTCTCAAAGCCTTGAAGCATATATGAAACAGGTGTAATATAGTCTTGGGATATGAAAACGGAATCATTGTTTTAAATTGCTGTAGATGTTTTGGACAAACTGATAAATTGGAAGCAGGTCAGGAGTCCTGTATCCCGCTAGAAAGTGATTGAACGATTCCTTTTAATAGGATGATTAATGAGTATACTATTTTTTTAGTTTTTTCTATTTAATAGAGGAGAGAGATTAATATGTCAACGATAAAAGAGCATATTCGAATTGAGAAGGATTTTTTAGGATCAAAGGAAGTACCTGTTGATGCTTACTATGGGGTTCAAACTTTACGTGCAGTTGAAAATTTCCCAATCACTGGGTATAGAATACATGAAGAATTAATTAAAGCTATGGCAATCGTGAAAAAGGCAGCGGCACAAGCAAATATGGACGTGAAACGTTTATATTCAGGAATTGGAGATGCGATTGTACAAGCGGCGGAAGAATTGATGGAAGGGAAATGGCATGATCAAATTATCGTAGATCCTATTCAAGGTGGAGCAGGGACATCGATAAACATGAATGTTAATGAAGTCATTGCCAATCGTGCCATCGAAATTCTTGGGAAAGAAAAAGGGGATTACTTCCATTGCAGTCCGAATACTCATGTGAATATGTCTCAATCAACCAATGATGCATTTCCGACAGCTATTCATATAGCCGTATTAAATCTACTCGAAAAATTACTGAAAACAATGGAAGATATGCATAGCGTATTCCAACAAAAAGCAAAAGAATTTAATCATGTAATCAAAATGGGGCGTACCCATCTTCAAGATGCTGTACCGATTCGTCTTGGTCAGGAGTTTGAGGCATATGGACGCGTCATTGATCGTGATATTAAGCGGATTAAACAATCCCGCCAACATTTATATGAATTAAATATGGGAGCGACAGCAGTCGGAACCGGATTAAATGCAGATCCACGTTATATCGAATTAGTAGTCAAACATCTCTCAGATATTAGTGGTTTACCACTAGTGGGTGCAGAGCATCTTGTTGATGCAACACAGAATACGGATGCTTACACAGAAGTATCTGCAGCATTAAAAGTATGTATGATGAATATGTCAAAAATCGCAAATGATTTACGTTTAATGGCATCTGGCCCTAGAGCTGGATTAGGAGAAATTACGCTACCAGCACGTCAGCCAGGTTCATCAATTATGCCTGGTAAAGTAAACCCAGTTATGGCGGAGTTAATCAATCAAGTAGCATTCCAAGTAATTGGTAATGACCATACAATTTGTCTTGCATCAGAAGCAGGTCAGCTTGAATTAAATGTCATGGAGCCAGTACTTGTATTTAATCTGCTTCAATCAATAAGTATTATGAATAATGCCTTCCGCGTCTTCACAGATAATTGCTTAAAAGATATTAAAGCAAATGAAGATCGGTTAAAAGAATATGTAGAAAAGAGTGTGGGTGTGATTACAGCGGTTAACCCTCATATTGGTTACGAGGTGGCTGCTCGAATTGCCAGAGAGGCAATTTTAAGTGGGGCTCCAATCAGAGAACTTTGTCTGAAATATGATGTTTTAACCGAGGAAGAGCTTGACTTAATTCTAGATCCGTATGAAATGACACATCCTGGAATTGCCGGTGCAGCATTGCTAGATAGAGAGTAGATAGTGGATGCTAATAAATGATGAGTTATAGGATCTGAGATTTAAAATATCGATAGTAATTGCTAAAAGAATGACCTATGTATTGAAACGGGGTCATTCTTTTCTATTAAAATTTAAATGGATGTTAAAGGAGCAGTTTGAACATCAAGTGAAATGAACGGTTATCGTAACAGAATGCTTGAAAAAGGTAATCGTTTCGGTCAGCTTTTTTTATTGAGTAATTAGGAAAAAATAACATAAAAAATAAATCTTTACTTTTAGCGATGAGTTTTATATAATACTTACTAAGAAATAGCTAATAACTTTTAGTAACTTAATTTTACAATGAATCTACTAATATATTTTTTGTATTATATCTTGAATTCAAGATTTTTATATTCCGAAATAAAAAAGAGGGTTGATTAAATGACTCAATTTATCGATTTGGTGAATAAAAGAAGATCTGCAGGTAACTTTCTTGATAATATTCCTATCACTAAAGAGGAACTTAATGAAATTTTTGAACTTGTAAAACTGGCACCATCTGCGTTTAATCTACAACATACTAAGTATTTTGTTGTCATTGATTCTGAGATAAAAGAAAAAATGAGAAAAGCAGCTAATGGACAATATAAAGTTAAAAGTTCATCTGCGGTTATTTTAGTATTAGGTGATAGGAATTCGTTTTATGAAGCTCCGAAAATCTATGAAGGTTTGAAAATGTAAGGGATTATCAATAAGCAAGAATATGATCATTTGGTTTCAGACACCATATCCTTTTATGAATTAAGGGGACAAGAATTTCAAAAAGAGGATGCGATAAGAAATGCATCTTTGTCAGCTATGCTCTTTATGTTAGCTGCTAAGGAAAAAGGTTGGGATACTTGCCCGATGATTGGATTTGATCCAAAAGCAGTAAAAGAATTGTTAAATATTGATGATGAACACGAAGTAGTCATGATGATCACAATAGGAAAAGAGAAAGTAGAAAGCAGAAAACCAAGGGGCTATCGAAAACCTGTTAGTGAATTTGTATCTTATTTTTAAAGAAATATTATTCGAAATTGCTACAGTTCCTCCAGGTTTCACTCATGATGAATCATACGGAACAATGGGTGAGAAATTAATGTTGCCACCTCAATATGAAATGTACCGAAGTCGTCTAAATGATGTATTGATTACGTTACAAGTAAGAAAAATAGATTAGTTCTACGAAAGGAATGATTTTCTAATGTTGTCAATTGACCCATCCTTAAATACTGAAAGAGAAAATTACAAACTTTTAATTGGAAGCATCATTCCAAGACCAATCGCGTTTGTAACGTCGCTTTCAGACAATGGGACCTTAAATGGTGCACCTTTTAGCTATTTCAATATTGTCTCATCGAACCCACCGATGATTTCTCTTTCTATACAGCGTTCTGGAGGAAACCAAAAGGATACAGCCCGTAATATTATCCATTCCAAAGAGTTTGTTGTTCATATTGTGGATGAACAAAATGTTGAAAAGGTAAATCTCACGGCTGCTAGTCTTCCACCAAATCAAAGTGAAATTAAATTAGCTGAGTTAACACTAGTTAATAGTGAAAAGCTAAAGGTGCCAGGGGTGAATGAATCTAAGGTTCGGATGGAGTGTACTTTGGAACACTCCTTAGAGATAGGAGAGAACGGCTCAATAGGCTGTGACCTTATTATTGGGAAAATAGTTCATTTTCATATAGATGAGGAAATTTATGAAGATGGAAGAATCAATCAAGCAGGTTTAGCAGCGGTGAGTAGATTGGCTGGTACAAACTATTCTAAAATCGGAAAGGTTTTTTCTATTGAAAGACCAAAGTAAAGGGAGGTGTACAGATGTTAAAAACGGATGGGATCCATCATATCTCAGCAATGGTGAATGATGCTCAAAGAACTATTGATTTTTATACGGGTGTACTAGGATTAAGGCTGATAAAAAAAACAGTCAATTTTGATCGTCCAGAAGTTTATCATCTTTACTTTGGAAATGTAACAGGAGATCCTGGTACAGTTATTACCTTCTTTCCATGGGCCAAACAATTGAAAGGACGTATAGGAACAGGACAGGTCGGTGTTACAGCATATATGATCCCAAAAGGTTCTATCTCCTTCTGGGAAAGTCGCTTGCAAAAATATCAAGTATCTTATCAATCTTCTTCTCGATTTGGTGAAACCTATTTGGAATTAAATGATCCTGATGGACTACAAATAGAGTTAGTGGAGCGAGCAGAGGGAGAAAGAAACAGATGGAAATTATCAGACATCCCTGCTGAATATGCAATTAAAGGATTTGCGGGAGCGACTCTATTATCAAAATTCCCTCATAAGACCGCAGAAGTTCTAGAAAATGTATTAGGATTTACCTGCCTTGGTCAAGAAGGTGAATTTCTGAGGTTTAAGGCTGACGGAAAGTTTGGAAATATCATTGACACTAAGTTATCAGCATCTGTAAGAGGGCTGATGGGTGCGGGAACTGTCCACCATATCGCCTGGAGAGCTAAGGATGAGGAACAACATCAGAAGTGGAGAGAATTGCTTGAACAAGAAGGATATTTTCCAACTGAGATTTTAGACCGTAACTATTTTAAAGCATTATATTTTCATGAAGGCGGAGGGATTCTTTTTGAAATCGCAACGGATCTACCTGGATTTACTGTTGATGAACCACTGTCCGAACTAGGGAATAAACTTATGTTGCCTACATGGCTTGAGGATAAACGAGAAGAAATGGTAGAACTACTTCCGCATATAGAGGTTAAGAGTTTGAAAGGAGAATAAAAGATGAAGCATTTCTTTCAAAAAGGGAAGGATCCCTCAAGACCCACGTTACTATTGCTCCATGGTACAGGTGGTAATGAATCAGATTTATTACCAGTTGCAGGGAGAGTTGACGATCAAGCATCCGTATTAAGTGTAAGGGGAAATGTACTGGAAAATGGAATGCCTCGATTCTTTCGTAGATTAGCTGAAGGGGTTTTTGATGAAGAGGATCTAATTTTTCGAACAAAGGAGTTAAAAGACTTCCTCGATGATTCAGCTGAAAAATATCAGTTTAAGAGAAATAATGTAATTGCAATTGGTTACTCCAATGGTGCTAATATAGCTGCAAGTTTATTATTTCATTATCAGAATGCTTTAAAAGGAGCAATTCTTCATCATCCTATGGTTCCAAGAAAAGGAATTGATCTACCTAATTTATCAGGGAAATCAGTATTTATTGCTGCAGGAACAAACGATCCAATTTGTTCTCCATTAGAATCTGCAGAATTACAATCATTATTGCAGAATGCTAATGCTGATGTGGAACTTCATTGGGAAAATAGAGGTCATCAGTTAACAATTGATGAAGTTGAAGCAGCTGCTCAATGGTATAAACAAAAATTTAATTAGTAACATTTCGTATCCTAGGTGGGATTGTGTTCTTCCTAATTTTTACCAGTTCGAGCCTTATTTATTGTCATTAATAATGTTTGGCGCAATTGTGAAAGTGTTATGGATCCAATTTTAATAGGTTTAGGGGAACTTTCTTTAGCTATATTACTAGGATAAGATAGGTCTGCTAAGTAAAGAAATCCTTTAAAGTTAGACATGTTATTTCATAGATCCTTGGGCATGAGTATGGTACTAAACCGGACTCATGTCTTTTAATTTTCACTCATTATATTGTGATTATAAGTATTAATTACTTCTTGAATTTGTATTTAAAATACTGCATACTAAATAGTTCTAAAATCATTAGTTTAGTCGACCATTTTTTTAAAATATTTTTTCATAAGCCGATTTATAATTTTACTCCCCAATCTGTATCTATTAAATCTAAGTAGGTCAATTGTTATAATAATCTACATATGATTGCAAGATATCATCCGTAAAACTTATCATTGACAAACCTAATAAACTTGTATTAATATACCTTTAAACTTCAATACATAAAAGCATAAAAGCATAAAAGCGTTGAACTAATAAAGTAACTGATTGTTTAGGAGTATAAGAGACTTAGTGGGTGGTGTGAACTAAGCCAGGCATTTAGTGAATTACAATTAGGGAGCTGACATTTTGTCCGGCATTGTCGTTAATCGAATGAGTGAACAGTTAATTATTGTTAATCAGGGTGGTATCGCGGAGCTTCCGTCCCTTTATAGGGGTGGAAGCTTTTTTTATTTAGGAATTTTGCCGAATTTTAAGAAATCTTACTATTGCACTTGCAGCATATTTAGTAATAGAAAAAGTGCATTGATAGATAGGCATATTAAAAAAGGAGACATTTATGATGAGGAAAAACATTTCAATTAGTTTAGCTTTTTTACCTATTTTAACTTTAATTGCTTCAGGAGCTGCATCTATTTTTATTTGGAAAGCAGGGATGTTCATCCCATTAATAATTGGGATCATTACAACAGTTCTTGTTGGCTTGATAAGTGGATATAAATGGGATGATCTCCAGCAAATGATGGTAAATGGTGTTTCAAAAGCTTTGCCTGCCATTTTTATTTTATTGGTGATTGGGTTGATTGTAGGGACGTGGATTTCTAGTGGGGTGATTCCGACAATGATTTATTATGGCTTATCATTTATTCATCCATCGATCTTCGTTCCAGCAGTTGCCCTTGTTACAGGAATCGTTGCAGTTACTCTGGGAAGTTCATTTACTTCTATTGCTACAATTGGTTTAGCATTTATGGTGATCGGTGAGGGGATGGGGTTTCCCCCAGGCATCATTGCTGGTGCAGTTATGTCCGGTGCATTTTTTGGCGATAAATTATCACCTTTATCAGACACGACCAATATTGCACCTGCGATGGCAGAAACAGATTTATTTAGTCATGTTCGTCATATGCTGTGGGATACGATTCCTGCATTTATCATTTCATTGATTTTATACGGTATATTTAGTGGTGGTTCTCATCAGCATACGATTGATACAGACAAAATTGATATGATTTTAACAGGGATTCAGAAGTCATTTTTTATTCATCCATTACTGCTTTTATTACCTGTTCTTACTATTATTCTTATGATGAAACGTTTACCTGCTTTACCTACATTAATGATTGTTGGATTGTTTGGTGGTGTCCTCGCCTATTTCATACAGGGCCAGTCTCTCACTTCTATTGTAAATACAATGACGAATGGCTTCCATGCTGAATCTGGTATAAAGGAAGTAGATGCCTTGTTAAATAGTGGTGGAATCGCTTCGATGTTGAATACAATTGGATTGTTAACGATTGCTACCGCTTTAGGTGGTCTTTTAGAAGGAACGAGTGTTTTTCAAACACTCATACGACCGATCGTTAAAAAAATCAAGTCTGCTAGTTCATTGATTGTTACAACCATTGTATCAACATTTGTCGTGGCATTTGCAAGCGGTGCACAATTTTTAGCGATTATCCTGCCGGCAAGAACGTTTGTTGAAACATATAAAGATTTAAAAATTGATACTAAAAATTTATCTAGATGTGTGGAAGCTGCAGGAACAGTAGGGATTACTTTGGTTCCTTGGGGAGTGCCTGCTGTTTTCGCAGCGAATATGTTAGGGGTAGGCGTTGAGCAATTTATACCTTATCTTTTCTTTGCATTCCTTGTGCCAGTTATTAATATCATTTATGGGATTACGGGATGGACCATTACGAAAAAAGATTATCAAGAAAAGTCGCTGCAAGAAACCGAATCATTAGGAGGAAATTAACATGTGCGATGTGATCGTGAATATTATTGGTACTGCACAAGATGCGGGTATTCCCCATCCAAATTGTTTTTGCAAAAACTGTATGAGAGCAATAGAAGATAGAAAATATCGGAGATTTGCTGCCTCTTTAGCGATTATTCTACCTCATTCAAAGGAGTGGCATTTGATAGATGCTACCCCTGACATAAGAGAGCAAATGACAGCTATTCAATTGAAATATCGGCTACAAAAACAATTGATGAACAGTATTTGGCTCACGCATGCACATATTGGCCATTATCCCGGATTAATGTTCTTAGGGAGGGAGGCTATTGGAGCAAACGGAGTAGCGGTTTATTGTGGTGGGAAAATGAAGCAGCTAGTAGAAACACATGCCCCATGGAGGCAGTTAGTGGATCTAAACAATATTAACCCGATAGAAATTATCCAAGATGAATCGATGGAACTTTCTTCTGGTATAGAAATAATTCCTGTTGAGGTTCCACACCGTAATGAGTTTTCAGAGACGTTTGGTTATTGGATTAAAGGACCAACTCGTAAACTCTTATATATCCCGGATATCGATAGATGGGAGGAATGGGACCGTGATATTTATGATATGGCGAAGGAAGCAGATATTTGCCTATTGGACGGCACGTTCTATTCAATTGAAGAAATTGAGCAAATGGGAAGAAGCTATAACGAAATACCTCACCCAATCATGACAGAAACCATGGACCGTCTCCAAAACCTAGTAGAAGAAACAGACATATATTTCACCCATTTTAATCACTCTAACCCGGCAATCGATTCAAAAAATGCCGAATTTAAAGAAGTAAAAAACAGAGGATTCCATATAGCGGTGGATGGAATGGAAATTCGATTATAGGTGTATAGTTGGGGTCAGACCCCCAGTGCGTTAAAGCTTTAAAGTAGTGGGGGTCTGACCCCACTTATTTAATTTTTATAACAATTTTCCCTTTTGCATGATGGGATTCGCTGAGTGCATGTGCCTCTCGTACTCCTTGTTCACTAAATTCAAAAATTGAACCTACCACGGGTTTTAATTTCCCTTTTTCCATTAAATCCGCCAGCTTTTTTAGTTGTTCACCATTTGGAATTAACCAATGGTATTTTGCGTTAACATTCAATTTTTCTGCCTTTATTTCATCTGGAGGCTGAACGATTGAAACTAGAGTTCCCCCTTTTTTTAACACTTGAAAACTTTTATCCTGGATGTCTCCTCCCATCGTATCTACAACGAGATCGTACTCCTTAAATTCCTGTTCAAAATCCTGTTGGTCATACTTAATTACAATATCTGCACCGATGGATTTTAGAAACTCTTCATTTTTTTTGCTCCCAGTAGTTGCAACAAAGTAGCCAAGACTTTTTGCTATTTGAATGCCTAAACTTCCAACGCCACCAGAACCCGCATGAATAAGCACTTTATCACCTTTATTTAAATGTGTAAAATTAACTAGACATTGGTAGGCGGTCAAACCTGCAAGTGGGACTGCTGCAGCTTCTTCAAAAGTGATATTGTCAGGGATTTTTGCAAGAAGTTTTTCCTCAGTAACGATATATTCTGCATAGGTACCTTGAGCAGTAGTTTCAGGTCTAACAAATACTCGGTCACCGATGCTGACTGTAGAAACATTTGCACCAATTTCAGAAACGATTCCTGCTGCATCCCAACCTAAAATGATAGGAAAGTCGAATGGTAGCATTTCCTTTAGATAGCCTTCTCGAAGTTTCCAATCAATAGGATTCACGGAAGTCGCGTGCAACTCAATTAATACTTCTCCTTCCATAAGAGTAGGTTTTGGCATTTCTCTTTCCTTTAATTCTTCTTTACCGCCATATTGATCAATAACAATTGCCTTCATTTAATAGTCAACACCTTTTCTTAGTTTCCCTTTTAACTTAATGATTAGTGTGTATTGAAAAAATTCTTTTATACGAATGAGTCTAGAGCTTTCAACGATTACACATTATTTTGCGTAAAAAGTATACAATAAGTAAAGGATGCACCCTTCTGTTAGAAGGGTTTATACTAGTAAAAAGATGTTAGATTTTATAAGAATATCGTTATTTTTTATAGAAAAAAGGTGACATAATGGAAAATAGTAAAGAGATGGGATGGAATTTGGAAAATAGCTATTCACGCCTTCCGAATTCCCTTTTTACTACTCTAAACCCCACTCCTGTTCGTTCGCCAAAGTTAGTTATATTAAATCATCATATGGCAAACTCATTAGGGTTTAGTGTAGAAGAGCTAAAAAGTGAAGAGGGTGTAGCAATTCTTGCTGGAAATCAACTACCCGAGGGTGCATTACCGCTTGCACAGGCTTATGCAGGACATCAATTTGGCCATTTCAATAGATTGGGTGACGGTCGAGCAGTCCTTCTTGGTGAGCAACGATCTCCTCGTGGAAAACTGCTTGATATTCAACTCAAGGGTTCTGGACCAACCCCTTATTCTCGCGGTGGTGACGGTCGAGCAGCACTTGGTCCGATGTTACGTGAATATATCATCAGTGAGGCGATGCAAGCTTTGGGCATTCCTACGACACGTAGTTTGGCTGTAGTGACAACTGGAGAAGCAACTATACGTGAGAAAGTTTTGCCTGGTGCGATATTGAGCAGAGTAGCGTCCAGTCATTTAAGGGTAGGAACCTTTCAATATGTTGCTCAGTGGGGAACAGTGGAAGAATTGAAGGAATTGGCGGATTATGCTATCGAGCGTCACTATCCGGAATTAAGTACAGATGGTAATCAATATTTGTTTTTTCTTCAAGAGGTAATCAAACGTCAAGCTAAACTAATTGCCAAGTGGCAGCTCGTTGGGTTTATCCATGGAGTCATGAATACGGACAATATGACGATTAGTGGAGAGACGATTGATTATGGCCCTTGTGCTTTTATGGATACGTATGATCCTGCTACTGTGTTTAGTTCGATTGATACGCAAGGTCGCTATGCTTATGGTAATCAGCCGTATATAGGTGGGTGGAATTTAGCACGATTTGCCGAAAGTCTCTTGCCATTATTAGATAAAAATTTAGAACATGCACTAAAGCTAGCACAGGATGCAATTTCAAATTACTCTAAGCAATATCATGACTATTGGCTTGAAGGAATGAGAGCAAAGCTAGGATTGTTTAACATAGAAAAAGATGATGAATCACTAATTGAGGATTTACTTAACTTGATGCAAAAGTATCAAGCAGATTATACAAATACCTTCCGTGCCTTAACGATCGAAATAGAAGATGAATCGAAGTTGTTTAAGGCACCAGAATTTATAAAATGGAAAGATGTTTGGGAATCAAGAAGAGACAGACAAAGGGAATCAAAAGATTCTTCGCAGGAATTAATGCAAAGAAGCAATCCAGCCATTATTCCACGAAATCATCGAGTTGAAGAAGCACTAGAAGCAGCAGTGGAGAGAGAAGATAACAGTGTAATGGAGAAGTTGCTCAATGTTCTCTCAATCCCCTATGCCTATACAACAGAACAGGATGAATATGCATCACTTCCTGGACCTGCTTGCCAACCTTACCAAACATTTTGTGGTACATGAAATAGTGGGGGTCAGGCCCCCACTACTGTAAAGCTTTAAAGTGATGGGGGTCAGACCCCCAAAAAAAATCGTGTGATACGCACGATTTTTTTATTATTTTTGATGTAACTTTTGACTATTTTATTCGTTGTTTAAGTGAGTGGTAAAGGGGGAGGGTTTTGGATAGGCAGAGTTATAATGAGCTGGATCAGATTTATCGGAGATATGCGGAGGGATTGTATTATTATCTTCTTCATTTGTCTAGTTCTCCTTCTTTATCAGAAGAGCTGGTACAGGAAACATTTTATCGAGCAACGATTTCTTTATCACGATTTAAACATCAAGAGGTTAAACCGTGGCTCTATAAAATAGCAAGGAATACTTATATTGATGAGTGGAGAAGGAGAAAAAGATGGAAGTGGGTTCCTTTCTTTGAGAGAAAAGAAATGGTTAGCCCATATGGAACCCCTGAAGTAGAAATGGTACATAAAGAAAATATACAAGAACTAGAGGAAATACTGCAATTATTGCCTGAGAACTATCGAACGATTATTTATTTAAGAGAATACGCAGGGTTTTCTTATGAAGATATACAGGAAGCAATGGATCTAAGTGAAGGACAAGTCAAGATCACTCTTTTTCGCGCAAGGAAAAGGATGAAGGAATTAAGTAAGCGGTGGAGGGGGTAAAAAACATAATGCAGGAATGGACAAAGGATAAGGAAAAAAAGGTGTTATGGAAATATAGGTTTTTACTAACTGTCAGGATTATTAGAATTATTTTCATCCTTTTATTTATATATGCCATTTATATGATGATTTTGTCTATTATTTATGATCAAACAAATTGGGGAAGAAAGCACGAATTTCAAATGAAGCTAGCATTAGATTGGACTCAGGCTGGGAATTATGGAGAAGTTAGTGAAGTCACTTCCGGAAAGATTACACCTTTTCTCACTCAAAAAATAGAATTTCCACTCTATCAAACCATTGGAAAAGAAGAGCAACCGGTAGGAACAGTGAAAATGAAGAAAACTCTATTTAATTCCTTTTCCAATTATGAAATAAACTATTTAAATCCGTCCGATTCTAAACGATTCACTTTCTATTTACCAGAAGACCCTCGAACAGGGAAGACAATAAAATTAGCAGATACAGCCGAAGTGTGGGATACATTGGATAAAATTCATGAAGGAACAGTGGCTAATTTAGCCTTTTCGACTACTTCATTTTTAAAACCCAAAGAGCTTCTTAAGCAATTGGAAAACGTTGATGTTGATGTTCTTTGGATGCCTCTATATGCAGGTGAGCTTAAATCAATAAAAAAAGTAGATTATATGGAAAGCGGTAAGGGGAATGTGTCTGTAGAAACATTAGGTTTATCTAGGGCACGGAAAACGGATGATTACCATTCTTCTTCTTTAATGAATATTAGTAAGGAAACAATAAGCGAGAATGAAAAAATTATGCTAGCAAATATGAAAAATTTATTAGACCATGAGAGTGATACCTATATAGATAGAGTTTTAGGCTTGTCTCATTTAGAGAAAAGATATAATTATTTAAAGAAAAATGGCTTTCAGGTATATGGTGCAGTTGTTACTGGTCCTGTAAAGGAATTATTAAAACTAAAAAACTATCCATTTATTCAAGGTGCTGAATTAGGTAAATTTGAATATTGGAATTGGGAAGGGTGACTCTAAGAAAACAGTATCAGCATAATCAGAGCAAACATGCAAAGGGAGTGGTATTCTGGAAAGGAAGAAGTAATTTTGTTTTGCAAAATAAGTGCCGTGCTCCTTCTAAAAAATGAAACTTTTTATAAAATAAAACAGTATAGTGTAGTAATAAGTTTTTCTGTATCTATTTTACTAAAAAATAAGGGATTGTATTACGAAAGACGAATACTGAAAAATATTGGAGGTATGTAAAAGATGAGTATTATTACAAGATTTAAAGATATTATGTCCAGTAATATTAATGCATTATTAGATAAGGCAGAAAATCCAGAAAAAATGATCGATCAATACTTAAGAAACTTAAATAAAGATTTAGGTAAGGTTAAATCTGAGACAGCATCAGTTATGGCAGAGGAACAGCGGGCGAAAAGAGTATTAAATGAGTGTCAAGAAGAAATGGAAAAAATGGAACGCTATGCAATAAAGGCTTTAGAAGCAGGAAATGAAGGAGATGCTAGGAAGTTTTTAGAGAAGAAGGGAACCCTGGCAACAAAATTATCCGAATTGGAAGCAGCGTATCAATTAGCAGCAACAAACTCAAAGCAAATGAAACAAATGCATGACAAGTTGGTTGGTGATATCGGAGAATTGGAATCCAGAAGAAGTATGCTGAAAGCAAAATGGTCAGTTGCTAAGACACAAGAAAAAATGAATAAGCTTGGGGCTTCTGCTGCGGACTCAAGTAATACCATTTCTGCATTTGGACGAATGGAGGATAAGGTGAATCGTGCGCTAGATGAAGCGAATGCGATGGCAGAATTAAATGCTGATCCAAAAGATGATATCGAGGAGCTAACTGCTAAATATGACGAAACGAGCAGTGTGGATAATGAACTTGCTGCATTGAAGGCTAAAATACAAAATAATGGATAGGTGAATAACTAAAGGGGTTGTCTTATTGTAAGGAGTCAGACTCCTAAACAGACAACCCCTTTGGAACGCTATCTCTTTTCATTTTATCCTTTGCTTGATAAATAAGAGGTGAGTAAAACATGATACTTCATTATAAATGCCCTAGCTGTGGCAGTGATATGAGTTTTGATAGTGAATCAGGAAATTTATCCTGTCAAAGCTGTGGAAGTCAAGAAAATATAGAAAATTACCCCGAAGAGCTGATTACCGCGAGATTTTCGGAGGAAGAGGCAAATGAATACCATTGTGAGAATTGTGGTGCTGTTTTAATTACGGAAGCGGAAACAGCTGCAACGACGTGTAGCTTTTGTGGAGCGGGTGTAGTCATTGCGGATCGATTGTCAGGCCATCTTGCACCTAGGAAGGTGATCCCTTTTACGATCAGCAAGGAGGAGGCAGGAAGTGCCTTTCAAAAATGGTGTAGAAAAGGACTTTTAACCCCAAAAGGTTTTATGACTGCGGATCGAATAAAGAGTGTAACAGGGATGTATGTTCCTTTTTGGCTATTTGACTTGAATAGTAAGGTCCAAGTAAGTGCGGAGTGTACAAAGGTAAGGACATATACACGGGGAGATTATATCTATACAGAAACAAATTATTATGATGTTTATCGTGATATTAACTTGGAGTATGACAAGGTTCCTGTTGATGCATCAGAGAAGATGGATGATAAATTGATGGATAAATTGGAACCATTCCCATATGATCAACTAAAAGATTTTAAAACCCCGTATTTGGCAGGATATATTGCTGAGAAATACAATTATACAGATGAAGAACTACTCCCGCGGGCAGAAGATAAAATTAGTGGCTATATTGAATCCTATATTTCTTCAACACTATCAGGCTATCATTCCGTTCGTTATTTGAATAAGCAAATTCATACGAGAAATATGAATAGCGATTATGTGTTACTGCCTGTTTGGATGGTCAGCTATAATTATAATAATACTATTTATACATTTGCGATGAACGGACAGACAGGAAAAATTGTTGGTAAACCGCCAATCAGTACTGGAAAAGTGGCGACATGGTTTAGTGGTATAGCAGCGGGAACCTTCCTCGCCTTAAAATGTGTTTCCTATTTTATGGGAGGTGGCTTCTGGTGAGTACAATTAGTATGCAAAAGCAGGGCTTCCTTTTCTTATTGATGTCTCTAGTGCTTATCTTGTCCATGGGTATAACAGCTAAAGCGGAGACCTTTGACCGCCATAAGTATATTTATGATGATGCAGGTCTCTTGACAGATCAAGAAGCGTCAAAGCTTCAAGAATTATCTAGTCGGCTAAGTGAGGAAAGAGATACTGCTTTCATAATAATTACGGTAAATGGAACCGATGGAAAGAGTGCAAAACAATATGTGGGAGATTACTACGATGAGAATGGCCCTGGATATGATCAGCCGTTTGGAAATACTGCTATTTTATTTTTAGATATGCAGGGTCGGGATATATATTTAGCAGGCTTTAAAAAAGCAGAGGATTATTTGACTGACGAACGTCTCGATCTCATTCGTGATGAAATTACCCCTGCTCTATCAGAGGGGAACTATTTTGAAGCATTTTCGGACTATATCACTACTTCTCATGAGTATATGGGTGAAGAGCCAAGCAACGGTTCGGAAGAGTATAATGGATATGATTCTGATGCGGACCATCATGAGTATGCGAATGAAGACACGAATGTTGATTCAGAAAATATTCTTTTTCAATGGTGGTTTCAAGTCATAGCTGCTTTAGTTGTAGCTGGCATTGTTGTTGCTATCATGATTTATAGCTCTGGTGGTAGAGTAACAGTAAATGGTCAAACCTATATAAATAATAAACATTCAAAAGTGCTTAGCAGGTCTGATAGATTTGTAAGACAAACTGTAACGAAACAGAAGAAACCTTCAAATAATACAAATAACACAAGTGGTGGAGGCGGAATTTCAAGAGGTGGTCATTCGCATAGCGGAAGTGGAGGTAAGTTTTAAATATATTTGTTTAGCCAACGATTGTTGAAAGGAGCACAAGCTAGATGTCTTTTTTTAGAAACCAATTTGCTAATGTTGTAGAATGGGAAGAATTTAGAGATGATATGATCTTCTATAAATGGAGTAATCGTGAAATTAAAAAGGGAAGTAAATTGATTATTCGCCCAGGTCAGGATGCTATATTTTTAAACAATGGAAAAATCGAAGGGGTGTTCGAGGATGAAGGGGAGTATGATATCGAATCTCAAATCATCCCCTTTCTATCGACTTTAAAAGGCTTTAAGTTCGGCTTTAATAGTGGTATGCGGGTAGAAGTGCTATTTGTAAATACGAAAGAGTTTAATGTTAAATGGGGAACTAGAAATCCGATTAATATTCCTTCTCCTGGATTTCCAGGTGGGATTCCGATTCGAGCAAATGGCACGTTTAACTTTAAAGTAAATGATTATATCGCATTGATTGATAAAATTGCTGGTGTGAAAGATAGTTACTTAGTTGAAGATGTCAGAATACGTATTACGTCTATTCTTGATCAGTTACTCATGAAATGGATTTCGAAGGAAGGAAGGGATATGTTTAATCTGCAGGCCAACTCCTTCGAAATATCCAAGGGGATTCAAGAGGACTTAGATATGCAGCTGATGGAAATTGGTATTTCAATTACAGGATTTAATGTCATGAGTTTCAATTATCCAAAAGAAATTCAAGACATGATTAACAAAAATGCCTCATATGGAATGGTTGGTAATATTGATAAATATCAGCAGATTTCAATGATAGATGGTATGGCATCTGGAAAAATGAAGGGTGGTGGGACTGCAACTGATATGGCAGGGATGATGATGGGAATGAATATCGCTAATCAAATGATGAATCAAATGAATCAAAATACCCCAAATCAGCCTGCAGTATCACAAGATGATCAATCCCATTCGCCACAGCAGACAGCTGAACAAAAAAGGCCTAACTTTTGCCCGAATTGTGGGACAAAAACAGGAAATGCAAATTTCTGTTCAAACTGTGGGCAAAAGCTTATTTAAAAATCATCTGTTAAAGGCAATACTAGTGTATTTTTAGCAATATATGGAAAAAAGGGACTTGTTTCTTAATGAAATAAGTCCCTTTTTCCATATAGCTTCTTTTCTCAAACATTGAGTTTTAATTAATAACTATCAGCTAAAGATCACTACACCTTTCATTTTACTGAGAAAAGAGCTGCAATCTCCATAAGAACCGCTGGAACCCTTTATTGTGTGGGTGTAAAAGCCCGGCAGTTGGGCTTCTACAAAAGCAACAAACGATAAGAAAACAGTCTTCATATGAATGATTAGTAAATATCCATAGATTTCTGTCTACATATCGAAATTCCTACTAACTCCCAACGTACAAAGCAAAAGGGGATAGACGTTTGCATGAATTTTGAAATAGGAATTGACTTTTTGATTCATTACATGTATGGTTAATTACATAAGTAACTAACCAATCAGGTGGTGAGGGAATGAGCATGTTAATCGATGATAGTCGTCCTATCTTTGTTCAAATAGCTGAACGGATTGAGGATGACATCATTAATGGAGGGTTACTTGAGGAATCACAGGTACCATCCACTAATCAATTCGCTTCCTTTTACCAAATCAACCCAGCAACAGCGGCGAAAGGTGTCAATCTCTTAGTAGATCAAGGAATTTTATATAAAAAACGCGGCATCGGAATGTTTGTCGCAGAAGGGGCACGAGCAAAGTTGATGGAAAAAAGAAAGGAACAGTTTTTTGAACAGTATGTAATTAAAATGTTGCAAGAGGCGGATAAGTTAGGGATTTCGGTAGAAGAGCTTACGGATATGATCAAAAAGGGGGATAAGTAAAATGGGGAATGCGGTAGAGGTTAAGAATTTAACTAAATCATATGGAAATATGAATGCTGTGAATAATGTTTCATTTTCATTTGAGCCCAATAAAATATATGGGCTACTTGGGAGGAATGGTGCAGGAAAAACAACAATCATGCACATGATCACTGCCCAACTATTTGCAACGAGCGGAGAAGTAAAGGTTTTTGGAGAGGTTCCTTATGAAAATAATCAAGCACTTAGTAAAATTTGCTTTATCAAGGAAAGTCAAAAATATCCACCAAATTTTACTGTACAGGATGTATTAAACATTTCTTCGGAACTCTTTCCTAATTGGGATCAATCTTATGCTGAATTATTGATTAATGATTTCCAACTGCCACTATCCCGAAGAATAAAAAGGTTATCTCGAGGGATGTTATCGTCGGTAGGAATAATCATAGGTCTTGCAAGTCGTTCACCCCTTACAATTTTTGACGAACCCTATCTCGGTCTAGACGCAGTATCCAGAACATTGTTTTATAATCGTTTAATTGAGGATTATGCAGAACATCCACGTACAATTGTTTTATCCACACATTTAATCGATGAAGTAAGTAAAATACTAGAGCATGTTATTGTCATAGAAAAGGGCGAGCTTATTATTAATGAAGATGCAGATATGCTGCGGGGACGTGCTTTTACGGTTACAGGTTTGGCTAACAAAGTAGACACATTTATTTCAGGGAAAACAGTGATTAATCATACACCATTAGGTGGGTTTCATTCAGCTATTATTATGGGTAGCCTCGGAATGGATGATCGTAAACAAGCTGAATCACTTGGTCTTGAACTTACCCCAGTATCTTTACAACAATTAATTATCTACCTTACAAATGGTAATTCCCAAGGAAGGGCGGTCGGTTACGAATGAGTCAAGTAATGGGTGTTATGAAAATGCATGTTCGTGAAAAGTGGGGATGGATTTACACTCCGTGGATCATATTATTCTTCAGCTTTTTCGTCAACCTAGTTATTAGCTTCCTGCTAGATGGGAACGACCCAATGTACACCGGGGGCTTGATGTCCATTTATATATACATGCTTGTAATGGGAATGGTTACGATATCTCAGATGTTTCAATTTGCGATTGGTTTAAGTATTAGTAGAAAAGACTTTTATCTTGGAACGTTGGGAATTTTTGTTGCAATGAGTGCAGGTATAGCCATTGTTTTGTTAATACTTAATAATATTGAACAGTGGAGTGGAGGATGGGGAGTTAACCTGCATTTTTTTCATCTTCCCTATTTAAATGATGGCTTACAAATTGAACAAATTTCCATCTCCTTTATTGTCATGTTGCATATGTGTTATTTGGGTTTTGTAATATCAAGTGTGTTTCAACGATTTGGACGTAGCGGATTACTCATTTTCCTTGGGGTGCTGTTTGTATTGTCCAGCATTCTTGCCTTTCTTTGTACTTATTATGAATGGTGGATGGATATATTTTATTGGATCGCTAAGCATACTGCATTCGAACTTGCATTATGGATGATACCTTTAGTAATTATTTATATGGTGGTTTCTTATTGGTTGCTTCGAAAAGCTACAGTATAGCCTTAGGGAGTTTAAAGAGCAATCCACAGAAGTTCATACTAACTTCTGTGGATTGCTCTTTTGTATTAAAAATTGACTATAATATTTTGATTATGCTAAAATTTGATTGAACGATCAATTAAAAAATTAAATAACTATTCAATAGGTGAGTAAGTGAACAATATTTTTTTAAATATTACGATGAATACGAAGGAGAACTGAATAATGGAAAAGGGAAAGCAATCCTTTATAGCAGAAGCACGACGTGATCAAATTATTGAAGCAGCAATTAAAACACTGGATGAAATTGGATATGTTAAATCAAGCCTTTCGCAAATAGCTAAGCGAGCAGGGATCAGTACAGCATTGATTTCATACCATTTTTCCAATAAAGAGGACCTAATTAATCATCTGTTGACAAAGCTTTTGGAAGAATCCACTTCATATATTATGGATCATGTACTTGCGGCAAATTCAGCACAGGAGAAATTAAATGCATTTATAAAGGCAAGTCTATCCTATCAAAATACACATCCTGCACATAATACAGCGCTTATAGAAATCGTTTTTAATGCTAGAACACCTGAAAACATTCCCTACTATAAATTAGTGGATGATGAGGAAGAAGATCCGATTTTGGCAGAGCTTAAACTAATTTTATATGAAGGACAGAAAAGTGGGGAATTTAAATCCTTTCATGTAGACGTGATGGCAAATGTTATTCAAGGGGCAATTAACGAATATATGTTTACCAATCCTGTCCTTACTAAGAAAGTTGATTTAAGTACGTATATAAATGAAGTGGTTCACATCATTAGCAGCGCAGTAAAAAAATAAAACTATATCATAGCTGGTTTCAAACAAGTCAATCAAGACTTTACGAATATATGATGGATGAAAGGAAGTGTTCTATTTGATGTCAGGTGAAATAAATTCTAGTTCGAAAACTATTCTAGGATATTCAAAAGCTCTTGGAATCTTACTATATGGAGGATTTAGTATACTAGGTTTACTATTAGGATACTTTTTGCCAAGGATTGCGGATTGGGCATTAAAACTTCCTTGGCTGCCGTTTGAAGGACCAATAAAACTAATCCACGCTTTGAATGGTCCGTGGTTACCAATTATTTTAGCAGCTCTTGGTTGTATTGCTGGTATAGTGATTGCGTATATAGCGATTAAAGAAATTCTGATTATCACATTGACAGATCAAGAGATCTTATTGGAAAAAGATGAGCAAAAAACTAGGCTATTAAATGAACAAATCGAATCAGTATTTTTAGATGGAAAGGAACTAGTGATACTCGGAAAATCAGGACATGAATTAGTAAGGGAGAAACATGATGATTCCCCCAAAAAAATATGTGATGCATTTATCAAGCACGGCTATTCTTGGTTAGCAGAAGGTGATCCATTCAAAGACGAATATAGAAGGTGGGTACCGGATTCACCAGAATTATCATTATCAGCCAATGCATTAATGAAAGCAAGAGAAATGGCATTAAAAAATAATGAAGTGAAGGATGTTAAAGAATTAAGAAAGGAACTTGAAAAGCTCGGCTATATCGTTCGTGATGAAGAGACATGTCAATACTGGAGAAAAGTGGAGAAGATTGGATAATAACTTTTTAGAGGGGGCCACAGGTTATGAACCCGCATATTACTGTCATTACTTTGGGTGTAGATGATTTAGAAAGATCGCTGTTATTTTATCGAGATGGACTGGGACTACCTACAAAAGGTATAGTTGGACAGGAATTTGAGCATGGTGCAGTCGCCTTTTTTGATTTACAAGCGGGTGTAAAGCTTGCTATTTGGAACCGGAAAGATATAGCTTATGATACAAAGATCAGTCAAAGCGCACCAAGTCCAACTGAATTTACGATTGGGCATAATGTTGGAAGCAAGGAAGATGTAGATAGGGTAATGGAGCAAGCAAGGAAAGCAAATGCAACGATAACAGTACCTCCTCATGATACTTTTTGGGGTGGATACTCTGGCTATTTTCAAGATCCAGATGGTCATTTATGGGAGATAGTTTGGAATCCTAATATGGAGGGATAGCATAGAAGTGAAGAGGGAGGATTCATTAGTTATCACTTGATTTTTCTTCGAATTTCTTATTCCTGTCCCATTAAAAAGCACACTAAACTTTATATTAGTGTGCTTTCTATATACAGATTTATCTTACCTTTTTCATTTCCTTCAAGTTACTTTCATAACGGTTGATACGTATAAAAGTTTTATCTTATTTCTATTTAAGTGAATTGATGAAACAATTGCCAAATTTTCTACAAATGGTATAGTAATTTCTGAATATGAATTTACGAAACAAAAAGCGGCTCCTTTTAGTTTTTTAGAACGAGGAGAACCGTTTCATTTCTTGTTGGAGGTGCACGATGTACAATAATGAACCGATTTTTTTACAGCCGGTCTTTCAAGAACGAATTTGGGGAGGGCAGAAATTAAAAACAGAATTTTCTTATGAGATCCCGTTTGAGAAGACGGGTGAGGCATGGGCGATTTCTGCGCATTTACATGGGCCAAGTGTCATTACTAATGGTCCTCTAACTGGGAAAACATTAGCTGATGCATGGAATGAACATAAGGAGCTTTTTAATAGGGAGACCGTCGATTCTGGAGAGTATCCATTATTAGTTAAAATTCTTGATGCAGCTGATGATTTATCTGTTCAAGTTCATCCAAATGATCAGTTTGCACGTGAAGTTGAAGGTGTCCCCTTAGGTAAAACAGAATGCTGGTATGTATTAAGCGCCGAAGAAGGGGCGGAGCTTGTGCTAGGCCATCATGCTAAAACATCTGAGGAATTTACTCGAATGGTCGATAAGGGAGAATGGGATAAGCTCTTAAGGCGAGTAAAAGTAAAAGCAGGAGATTTTGTCTATGTTCCAAGTGGGACAATTCATGCGATTGGAAAGGGGATTGTCATTCTAGAAACTCAACAGAGCTCAGATATTACCTATCGCGTATACGACTATGATCGTATGGATTCCGATGGGAATAAAAGAGAGTTGCATTTGGAGCGCGCAAAGCAAGTAACGACTATTCCACACCAAGATGCTTATGTTAAGCCAGTAGAAACGATTCAAGGTGGTCTATGTGAAAAGAAGCTGGTACAGGAACAGTATTTTACCGTTTATCACTGGCAATTGAATGGACAGGCTACTTGCAAAATGACTGCGAATTTTTTACAGGTGAGTGTTATTAAGGGGCATGCAGTTCTCGATATTGATGGAAAGTCTTTCGTGTTAACAAAGGGTAGTCATTTTATCCTTCCATACGGAATTCGGGAGTATACGTTAGATGGGGAAGCAGAATTTATAGTATCACATGAATAAAAATAAACTGTTATACGTTTAATAACGGTGAGTACTTCTCCGGAAATTGTGCTTGATTTGTACGTAGATAAAATACTATTTTAGCAGCGATACTATATATTTAGGGTGATAATTTTTATGAGTTCGATACAAGTATCTAGTGAATATGCGAAGCCCAATTGTACGAAATGTCTTTAGTTTATAAATTCCCATTATGCTCCAGGATATCATTTAAAACATTGGGCCAACAGTTGATACGACCTATCATATATAAGCAATTTAAGAAGAATGCTGGAGCTACACCCCATGAAAACAATACATATAATGAGAGAAAACAGTAATAGATTATTGTAGAAGGGGTGATGAACGTTGCTAAATAATTTACAAGGTACGAAAGAAACCTATCGCTTTCCAAAGAATTTCTGGTGGGGAAGTGCTGCATCAGGTCCACAAACAGAAGGTGCCTCACAATGTGACGGTCGAAAACCGAGCATATGGGATTATTGGTTCAGTGTCGAGCCAGGGTGTTTCTATAATGAAGTGGGCCCAGAGCATACATCTGATTTCTATCATCGGTATAAGCAAGACATTAAACTAATGAAAGAAACGGGACATAATTCCTTTCGAACGTCTATACAATGGTCGCGATTGATTCCAGATGGGATCGGACAAGTGAACCAGAAGGCGGTTGATTTTTATAATAACGTCATCGATGAACTAATTGCTAATGATATAGAACCTTTCTTGAATTTATACCATTTTGATATGCCTATGTGTATGCAGGAGAAGGGTGGCTGGGAAAGTAGGGAAGTCATTGAGGCATACGTGAAATTTGCAGAAAATTGTTTTCAATTATTTGGGGATAGAGTGAAGTATTGGTTTACATTTAATGAACCTATTGTCCCAGTCGAGGCAGGATATTTATATGATTTACATTATCCAAGAGTAGTAGATTTCAAAAGAGGGGCACAGGTTGCTCATCATACCATTGTCGCTCATGCAAAGGCAGTTGAGGTTTTTAAAAAATTAAATATAGATGGAAAAATAGGTATTATTCTTAATTTGACCCCATCTTATCCACGCTGTTTGGATGCTGTCGACGTAAAAGCTGCTCATATTGCGGATTTATTCTTTAACCGTAGTTTCCTTGATCCTGTAACAAAAGGAGAGTATCCGAAAGAATTAATTGATATCTTACGTGAAAGAGAACTACTACCAAACGTAGAAGCTGAGGATTTATCTGTCATAAAAAACAATCCAATTGATATTTTAGGAGTGAACTATTATCAGCCACGCCGAGTAAAAGCAAAGGAATCCCCCGTATCAGAAGATGAAGCCTTTATGCCTGAACATCTATTTGATCCTTATATTATGCCTGGAAGGAAAATCAATCCTCATCGTGGCTGGGAAATATGCGAGGAAGTTATATATGACATAATGATCGATCTTCGTGACCATTATGAGAATATCCCATTTTTTATTTCAGAGAATGGAATGGGTGTTGAGGGAGAAGAAAAATTCCGTAATGATGAAGGGTATATTGAGGATGATTATCGGATTGAGTTTATCCAAGAACACTTAAAGTGGGTGCATAAAGGTATTGGTGAGGGAGCGAATTGCTTAGGTTATCACCTTTGGACGTTCATGGATAACTGGTCATGGACAAATGCCTATAAGAATCGATATGGATTAGTCGAAGTAGATTTGAATAATAATTTAAAAAGAACGATTAAGAAATCAGGGAAATGGTATAAAGAAGTCTCACAAAATAATGGATTTTAAACTAAGGCTCTTTTTTCAACTATTATTGTTATTTAGGTAAAGATTTAACAAATATCGTTGAAGACTGTCATTCCCTTCATTTGTTCGAGAAAAGATCTTTAGCACTATTGAAGCGTGTCAGTTCGAGAATGATGCAAATTTAATTGGGGCCCTGTTTCATTTCCTACGGGTATTTGACAAAACATCAATATAAATAAGAAATAGTGGAGGAAGCTGAAATGTTTGGTGCAATTGAAGCTGGAGGAACAAAATTCGTTTGTGCAGTAGGAGATGAAAGGGGGAATATTATTGATCGGTTGCAGATCCCAACAACAGTGCCGGAAGAAACAATGACTGAGGTCATCGGATTTTTTAAGAAACATTCATTAAATGCGATCGGGGTCGGTTCATTTGGACCAATTGATGTAAATTCTGAAAGTCCAAACTATGGAATGATCACCACTACACCTAAACTACCGTGGAGAAACTATCCAATTGTACAAGCATTGAAGGATGCATTTTCTCTACCGATTGGTTTCAATACTGATGTAAATGCAGCTGCCTTAGGGGAAGCGACTCTTGGAGCGGCTAAGGGATTGGACAGCTGTATATATATTACAGTTGGTACCGGAATTGGTGCAGGTGCTGTTGTTCAGGGGAAACTTCTTCAAGGTCTATCCCATCCTGAAATGGGACATATCTTAGTAAGGCGACATCATAATGATCAGTATCATGGAAAATGCCCTTACCATAAGGATTGCTTAGAGGGGCTCGCAGCCGGACCTGCTATTGAGGAGCGATGGGGCAAAAAAGGAATCGATTTAGTAGATCAGAAGGAAGTATGGGATTTAGAAGGTTACTATATTGCACAAGCTCTTATGCAATATATTTTAATCATATCACCAAAACGAATCATACTAGGTGGTGGAGTGATGAAGCAGAAGCAAGTGTTTGCTTCTATATATAAGTATCTTAATGAGTTGCTAAATGATTATGTCACCTTACCTGATCTAAAGACATATATCGTAAGTCCAGGGCTAGGAGATCACGCAGGGATTACAGGCGCTCTTTTGCTAGCACATCAAGCTATAAAAGAAGAGATTCAGAGCTAATTAGGAAAAAATATAAGTAAAAAATACGAGAAATGAAAAGTCCATTTCTCGGTACCGTCAAAATAAATGGTTAAAAATATAAGGATGGGTTCCATATTTCCTATTAAACAGGGAAAGGAACCCATTTAATTTTTTATCATCAATTATTACTTATTTTCTTCGCTTTCATAGCTTAACTGCCAAGGGATACCAAATTTGTCTGTTAATTGTCCGTAGCACTTACTCCAAAATGTTTCTTGGAGCTCCATATCCACCGTTCCACCTTCTTTTAATCGATGAAAATATGTTGTAATTTCATCTTTACTTTGACTAACGATGGTTATATTAATATTGTTTCCAACAGTGAATGGCATACCAGGAAATGTATCAGAAAACATTACAGTACTTCCGTTTATAGTAAGACGCGCATGCATGACTAAATTTTTTGCTTCCTCTGGTAATGGGTATTCCGGATTCGGTGGTGAATCAGCAAAACTCATTATTTGCGGTGTTTCTGTATCGAAAACTTTCGCATAGAATTCAACTGCTTCACGACAATTTCCATTAAAGACTAAATATACATTAAGAGACATTAACTTCACTCCTTTAGTGAATTCATAATCATTCAGAAGACTATTTTTGCTTAAATTGTAAGTATGTATAGCCAATTAAAATAGTAGACACAAAATAGTAGATAACAGTCATAAAAAATGATGTACATTTATTTTAACCAGTATTTTACGGAATTAAAATATTTTTCAGAATAAATATCTGCCATTATATAAAAAATTTTTCGACATTTATACATTAAAATAGTCGAATGATTAAATTGACTTTGGGTTTGATATGAAGTACTATTTTATTATACTTTTTATACATTTTAATATAAAAAGTATAAAACATTATATTGGAGGTAAATTGAAAATGGGGAAATTTGAACTACCAAAATTAAAATATACATTTGATGCATTGGAACCATACATAGACAAGCAAACAATGGAAATTCACTATGGCAAACACCATCAAACATATGTAGATAAGTTAAATGCTGCACTAGAAGGGAAAAGTGAGTTACAAAGTAAATCATTAAAAGAAATACTTAGTGATTTGGGTTCATTACCTGAAGATATTAGAACAGCCATTAGAAATAATGGTGGAGGACATTTTAATCATACACTTTTCTGGGAGATTATTGCTCCGTTTAAAGAAGCATCTGCCCCTTCTGGAAAATTAGCAGAGGTGTTAAATGAAACGTTCGGAAATATTAGCATCTTTGAACAACAATTTGCTGATGCTGCAACCACTCGTTTTGGTTCTGGTTGGGCATGGCTTGTTGTTAATAAAAATGGTCAATTGGAAGTAATGAGCACACCAAATCAGGATAATCCGATTATGGAAGGCAAAACACCTATTCTTTGTCTTGATGTCTGGGAGCATGCATATTATTTAAGCTATCAAAATAGAAGACCGGAATATATTGAGAGTTTTTTCAATATTATTGATTGGGACGTAGTAGCAGAAAAATATGAGCAAGCCATAAGCTAATAGAAGATGAATGGAGGAGGGAGAATATGGCCTTCGTTATTACAAGTCCATGTGAAGCGGAGAAAGCAGGAGAATGTGTAACCGTTTGTCCAGTCGATTGCATTGAGAAAGGTCCTGACCAATACTTTATCAATCCAGATCTATGTATTGATTGTGGGGCTTGTGTATCTGTATGTCCGGTAGATGCAATTTTTGAAGAATATGATTTAACTGATGAACAACAACCTTATTTAGAAAAAGCAGAAAAGTTTTTTGGGATTCTTTGATTAAACTGTAAAGTTTTCTATGTGGAGCGAAGGTGTCTATAGAGACACCTTTTAATTGCTTCCTAATTGTTATTACAATTTTTGAAATAGATTTGGGATGTCCTCTCCAGGTATCGGACGGCTAAAAAGATAGCCTTGGCCAATTGGGCAGGAAACGTCCATTAAAAACTGTAATTGTTCTTTCGTTTCAATACCTTCAGCAATAACATTTAATCCTAAATTAGTAGCCATCATAATAATGGTTTCTACAAGTACCCCATCATCATTTTTAATATCCTCAATAAAAGATCGATCAATTTTCAACGTATCTATAGGGAAACGTCTTAAGTAGGAAAGAGAAGAATATCCTGTACCGAAATCATCAATTGAAAGTGAAACTCCTAAGGATTTGAGTTCTTTTAATATAAACAAGGCCCTATCGGGATCTTGCATAATACTCTCAGTAATTTCAAGTTCAAGTAATTTGGGTTTAATTTCATATTGCTGAATCATCCTTTGAATTGTCTCGACTAGTCCATCTATTTCGAATAAATATGGAGACAGATTTAGGGCGATATTGTTAGGAGGTAAACCTGAATCTTGCCATTGCTGAATTTGCTGACAAGCAGCATCTAGAACCCATTCACTTATTGGAATAATGAGTCCTGTTTCCTCAGCTATTGGTATAAACTCTGATGGTGGAATAATGCCCAATGTTGGGTGATTCCAACGGATTAAACCTTCTACGCCGATGATTGTTTGATTATTTAAGTCAACAAGGGGTTGATAGTGTAGAATAAATTCTTTTTTTTCAATTGCCTGTCTTAATGCCGATTCGATTTTCATATTTTTAGATAAAGTTTCATGTGCTTCATTTTTAAAAAATTGAACAGAATTATTTCCAGCTTCCTTTGCTCTATACATAGCAATATCTGCCTTTTTAACTAATGTTTCGATATCCGATCCGTCCTGTGGTGAAAGGCTAATGCCAATACTTACACTAAAGTAATATGGATTATTATGTAATGTAAATGGTTTTTTAAATAGTGCTTTTACTCGTCGAGTAATTTCTTTTACTTCATCAAGTGATCGATTTTTTACAACAATGGTAAATTCATCACCACCAAACCGATAAACATCTGCAATCCCATTAAAATGCCGGGATAAGCGCTTAGAAATTGATTTTAGTAGATAATCTCCTTTCGAATGCCCTAATGTATCTGTGACGTTTTTAAATCGATCAATATCAAGAAAGATAATTGCCAGTTGGTTTGTCTGGCTTTTCATACTTAACCAAGTATTGAGTTCTTCATTAAAACAGCGACGATTGGGTAATCCGGTTAATTCATCATGATATGAATGATAGATCAATTGTTCTTCGAGTTTTTTTAGCTCAGATATATCATAACGTATGGAAATATATTGATAAGGCCTCCCTTTTTCATTTAAAAAAGGGACGATGGTCGTATGAACCCAATAGAAGGACCCGTCCTTTGCCATGTTTTTAATTTCTCCAGACCAAACTTCACCAATACCAATCGTTTTCCACATGTTTTTAAAAAAGCTTTTTGGGTGGTACCCAGAATTGAGTATTCGATGATTTTGCCCAATTAGTTCTTCCTTCTTGTATTTTGAAATGTCACAGAATTTCTGATTAGCATAAATGATCGTTCCTTTTTGATCTGTAATTGCCACAATAGTTGATTGGTCTAAGGCAAATCTGATATCAATCATTTCTTTAATTAATTCGGGAGAAGGTTGGTTACTAAGTTTATTTATGTTAAGATATTGCATTTCGTGGTTTCTACGGTTGGATTCATTCATAAAAGATCCCTCTCTCCATTTATATAACGTAAACATTTATATCAATATGCTTAATTATACTTAATTTTCACTTAGGATAAAGTGATTAAAATTATGCATGATGAGCTAATGTGGGTGAGAGAAGTATTTATTCTATAGTTTTAAAAAATGGTGTTTCTTTGAAAAAGTGTTACAATAATGTAAATCATTTCTTGGAGGAACATATGAAAATAGTTAAGACGAATGCCATGCGGATATTGGATAAAGAAAAAGTTCATTATAGGGTGCTATCCTATACGGCAGATGATGGAAAAATTGATGGTCTGTCTGTTGCATATAAAATTAATAAGGAAGCTAAAATGGTTTATAAAACCTTGATTTCACAAAGTACAAGTGGATCATATTATGTTTATATTATTCCCGTAGAATTGGAGCTTGACCTAAAAAAAGCTGCTAAAGCTGTCGGAGAGAAAAAAATAGAAATGATACCTGTTAAGGATATTATGAAAGTTTCAGGATATATTCGTGGTGGATGTTCCCCCATAGGTATGAAAAAACGATATCCTACTTGTGTTGATGAAAGTATAAGAAACTTAGAAACAATTATTATTAGTGGTGGGAAAATTGGTGCTCAGATTGAAATGAATATAGAAGATTTCATAAAAGTAACAAATGCTCAAGTAGATCATTTAACTAAGTAAAGGTGATTTATTTGAGTTTTTTTAGTTATAGCGATTATTTTATATTTTTACTTTTGCCCCTTAAATGATTAAGATTTACAGTTACATTCTCCATCATGTTGACCTATACGCTATTTTATCGTAGGAATGTAGAGAAAATGTAGAGTTCAACATGTCATAGTACAAACTAATATCATATAAGGGGAGAAAGATATTGAATATTTCTTCAATAAAAAATCAAAGCAAACAAATTTTGGATAATGTAGCGGTATTATCCGCATTGGAAATAAATTTAGCGATGGTTGAATTCAATATGAAGGGCGAAGTGATCTGGGTAAATGATAACTTTGCACAAACATTAGGTTATCAACCTTATGAAATGATACATATGAAGCATAAACAATTCTGTACACTTGAATTTAGCACCAGTAAAGAATATGAGGAATTATGGGAGAAACTCAGTAAAGGTGAAAAATTTCAAGGAAAGATTGAACGTGTTGGGAAAACAGGAAATCGATTATGGCTTGAAGCGACATATGTTCCTATTCTAGATGAAAAAGGTCAAGTGGAAGCTGTCTTAAAAATAGCTACAAATATTACAGAAAGGGAAAACAAAACAACTGAAATTGTCTCAAAATTAAAGGTGATGCCTGAAAATCTAGTAAATAAAGTAATGGCGAATTCTCAGGAAAATATGAAAGCACTTCAATCGTTAAAAAGCCAAACTGAGCTAATTAGTGAAGTATCTAGGTTGATTCATAAAATATCTTCACAAACAAATATGTTAGCTCTGAATGCAGCAATTGAAGCAGCACGAGCGGGAGAGTACGGTCGAGGGTTTAAAGTTGTTTCGGATGAAGTCCGTAAATTATCGGGTCAAGTAGATGATGCAATTAAAATGGTCAATGAGAATGTAGAAAACATATCAAATGAAGTAATCAAGGTAAGCGAAATCACTCACAACTTAGAGGATATTGTAGTAACTACTCAATTAGAATTTAATCAAATAATGCAGGAACTTGAAGATATGTAAATTTAATAATATTTACCTAATTTCACCCTTTTTGAATTTGTCATAGTGTTGTATAGATATTGTATAGTTGTGTATGTCATAATAATTGAATAAATCTTAAATCACCTATTAAAGGCGGATGAGAAAAGAAATGTATTTAGAGGGAAGTTATAACTTCTATATTGTAGCTCTTTCAATTGTTATAGCAGTATTGGCATCATTTTCTGCACTGAATATCGTAGGGAAAATTTCATATACAGAGGGAAAGGCGAAATTTTTTTGGTTGTTAGCAGGGTCTTTTGTCATGGGTAGTGGTGTGTGGTCCATGCATTTTGTTGGGATGCTTGCTCTGGATTATCATATGAAAATGGAATATGATGTACGGCTCACCCTGTTTTCTATGTTAGCCAGTTTCCTTTCTTCACTTATTGCTTTTTATATTATGAAGGAAAAGGATATTAATTGGTATAAAATTGTCATTGGTGGCGTTTTTATGGGTGGCGGGATTGTCACCATGCACTATATGGGAATGGCAGCGATGAAAATGAATGTTGAACCCTCATATGACAAAGTTCTTCTGACCTTGTCTGTTGTTATTGCTCTAGTTGCTTCATTTGCTGCTTTATTCTTATTTTATCGTTTTCGAAGCCAATCTTCATCTATTTGGTTAAAATGGTTGTCTGCTATTGTAATGGGTATTGCCATTTGTGGAATGCATTATACAGGAATGAAAGCGATGAGATTCCACGTTCATTCCCACATAATGATGGATGGAGAGCAAATAACTGATTCTTTTTTGTTATATGGAGTTACTGTAACGATATTTATTATTTTATTTGTATCCTGGGGGGCAGTTTTCTTTGACCGAACTGTTTTAGAGAAGTTAGCCTATCAAGATACCATTACCCGCTTACCAAATCGTAACGAAATGAATCGTTTTTTTGATACGTATAGTGGAAATGAAACCATTGGGGTTTTATTTTTAGATCTTGATCAATTTAAGTTAATTAATGATACTCTTGGCCATGATTTCGGTGATTTACTTATACACGAAGTGGGGAACCGTTTACGAAAGTTTATTAAAAGTGACCAACAGGTGTTTAGAATTGGTGGTGATGAGTTTTTAATCATTATAAAAGAATGTGATCAAGAACGAGCGGAACATTTGGCCGAAAAAATCTTGATGAGTGTGAAAGCTGTCTATCCTATTGATGGAAATGAATTGTATGTGACTGGCAGTATCGGCATTAGTATCGGCTCGATTAAGGAATCCAATCGTTCAATGCTTCTGAAGACCGCAGATACTGCCATGTATCGAGCAAAGGAATTGGGGAAAAACCAATATTGCGTATATAACGAGATTATGGGTATGAAGGAAATCCGAAAAATGGAACTCGAAAAGGATTTACAAAGAGCTCTAGAGGATAATCAATTTTATCTAGTCTACCAACCAAAGTGGAATGTAAAAACTAACAGTCTAGTAGGTTTTGAGGCATTAATACGATGGAATCATCCGCGGCTTGGGATAGTTTCTCCAAATGAGTTTATTCCGATAGCTGAGGAAACAGGCATCATTGTGCCAATCACAAGATGGGTTTTAGAAGAAGCATGCCATCAATGCAAACAATGGCAAACTCCAGGGAAAGCTCATCCTGTATCAGTCAATCTTTCTCTTAAACTTTTTCAAACAGATAATTTAACCGACTTTGTTCAACTAGTGTTAGAAAAGATAGAATTAGATCCACAATTGCTAGAGCTGGAGATTACTGAATCGATGGTATTATACGATATTAATGACATTATTCGACAACTGGAAGTGATTCGAGGACTTGGAGTCAAGATTTCAATGGATGATTTTGGTACAGGATACTCTTCAATTGGATTATTAGACCGAATCCCCATTGATTCACTTAAATTAGATCGTCTTTTTACAAATGATTTAGAAACACCTAGTAAGCGTGCAATTATCCATGCAATCCTTTTAATGGCTGAAACTCTGCAATTAGATGTCATTGCTGAGGGAGTAGAAAATAAAGAACATATTGAATCATTAACTAAACTAGGATGCACGATTATGCAGGGGTATTTTTACAGTAAGCCAATGGAAAATAAAGAAGTTGATAAATGGATTCAATCGAATGAATTGGTTCCATTAAACTAGTTATATTAGTATAAAAATTAAATAGTTAATAGGGAAGTCTGCTTTTTTGAATGGTATGTTTTATGAACATAGCAATTAAAAGCAGGCTTATTTTATTATTGTCAATTTATGATATCTTTATTTTGTTTAAATCCTTAGAATAATAGTAAAATAGTATGTACCATGTTTTAAAATACCTTTTTACCTAATATCATGATGAAGAGTGCTAATGGAGGGTGCAATGAAGGCAATTATAATTGATGATGAACAGTTAGCATTAGATTATTTAGAGCAACTCCTACTAAACATAACAGACCTTCAAATAGTAGGTAAATATTTAGATCCCTTTAGAGGAAAAGAAGCTATCGAAAATAATAATGTGGATATCGTTTTTTTGGACATTCAAATTCCAGAAATAAATGGAATTGAACTAGCAGAACAGCTGTTAGAAATGAAACCTAAATTAAGCATAGTGTTTGTTACTGCTTATGATAATTTTGCGATTAAGGCATTTGAATTAAATGCTCTTGATTATATTTTAAAGCCTGTGCGAAAAGAACGATTATTAAATACGGTTGAACGGATCAAACAAAAATTTCCTGACCAAATTTTAGGTAAATCAGAGCTTTTGCACATATGTATGTTCCAGCAAGGAATCATTACAGATTCGAGCAATAATGTATTACAGCTTCAATGGCGAACAAATAAAGTTCTCCAGTTATTCTTATACTTGGTTCATCACAGAGGAACAATCATTAGTAAAGCACAACTAGTAGAGTTACTTTGGCGTGAGTATGAGCCAAAAAAGGCATTTGCACAGCTATATACTGCTATTTACCATATACGGAAAACGCTTGGAGCTATTAGCAATTATATATCAATAAAAAATATATCTGAAGGATACTTAATAACCTTGGAGAATGTAGATGTTGATGTTGATAGGTTTGAAAACTTTATACAAACTGGAGTGCCCATTTCTAAGGATACGATTGGGGAATATGAGCGAGTACTTGGTTTATACAAGGGGGAGTATCTACAAGGTTATGATTATTTATGGGCGGAAAGCGAACGTCAAAGATTACAATTACTGTGGGTAAGTACTTCGCTGAAAATAGTAAACTGGTATTTTTCTAATCATGAACTAGAAAGAGCAGTGGAAATAGGATTCGATATCATTTCAAGAAACCCTTTAGTGGAAGAAGCTTATTTTCTGCTCATGAAAATATTTGCCTCAATGAATAATCGCTTATTCGTTCATCAGCAATACCAACAATTAAAAGAAGTATTATATAAAGAATTAAATGAAGAACCTAATCAATCCATTACATATTGGTATAATCAATGGAAGGAAAACAGGGCTATTTGAAAGACAAATTTTCAATTAGCCCCATTAGGAATATGAAAGGTTATGCAAGTTCCTTCATCGGGTTTACTATGGATCTTGAGTCCTCTTCCATAAAGCTGCTTTAGTCTTCGGTCAACATTCTGTAGTCCTATACCGGTTCTTTTCTCCGAATAATCTTTTCTTATAAGGAGTTTCCTAACTTCTTCTTCGTTCATCCCTATTCCATTATCGATAATAGAAACCTCTGTATATTTAGCTTCTATTTTTATCCGAATGCATACCTCTCCGCCTTTTACTTTTTTTAGAATTCCATGCTTAACGGCATTTTCTACCAATGGCTGTATTGATAGGGGGGGAATAAATAGATCCGTTGTATGATCTAGCTCCCATTGTAACTTTAGTCGGTCACCGAAACGTGCTTTTTCGATAGATAAATAGGAATGCACCAATGATAGTTCATGTTCAAGAGGAACTAATGGGTCTGCATTTTGGAAATCAAAGCTTAAACGTAAATAATTGCTAAATTCATCTAGGAGCTCTTGCATTTTCGAAACGTCTATCATCCCAAGTGCAGCAATTGAATTCAGAGTGTTGAATAGGAAATGTGGTTTGATTTGTGATTGTAACCAAGCTCCTTCCATTCTAATTCGTTCCTCAATGGACAATTTGATTTTTGTTAATCCGTGTACTCTTGCCTTTAGTTCCCAAGAATCAACAGGTTTGGTTACATAATCATTTGCCCCAGATTGAAAGCCTGTTACTATATCTTCTGTTCGGGATCGGGCAGTTAATAATAGTACAGGTAGTTCAGAAATGGAAAAACGTTTCCTAATCATCTGAGTTAATTCATAACCTGATACTTGAGGCATCATAACATCTGAGATAACAAGATCAAATTGTTGAACCTCAAGCTTCTCCATTGCCTGACGGGCACTTGTTACTGTAGTAATATCAAATTCTTTTTCGCCGAGAATAGTAGTAAGTACGTTTAAGTTAATCGTGTCATCATCTACCGCTAGAATCCTTGGTTTCGAAAGGGAGATATTTTTTTCAGTAAATATTTGAGTTGCATGTGTTTCCTCTGCTGCTGCGATTGTATCCAGATGATCATTTACAAAGAATAAATTGCTGCTTTCCCCTTCATTATCCTCTTCTTTGAATAAAGGTAGGGTAAGAATGAAAGTGGAGCCTTTACCTGGAACTGAATGAGCGGTTATTGTCCCATTATGCAACTCGACTAATTCCTTACATATACTTAACCCTAAACCAATGCCACCACTATCCCTAAAATTATTGATGGATGCTTGCTCATAAGGTTGGAATATTTTTTGTAATGCTTCTGGCTCAATACCAATTCCAGTATCTTCAATATAAATCTGAGCCTTTCCGTTGGATAATGTTGCACGAACGGTTATGGAACCTTCATCTGTAAATTTTATCGCATTATGAATTAAATTAAATATTATTTGTATGAGTCTATTTTCATCAGCTTTAATTGGAGGAAATGTATTGCTAATACTCATTTGTAAGCGAACCGGTTTTCCTTCAACCATTTGTTTCGTCATATCGATAACGCCTATCACTACTGCTTGTAGATGAACCTTACTCATATGCAGTTGAATGGTTTTTTCTTTTAGTCTAGTAACATCAAGAATATCATTTAAAAGAAAAGACATTCGTTTACTTACATTTATTAATATTTTTAGACGATTTCTATGTTCATTACTGATAGAATGCACATTATCATCTAAGATTGACTGAATGATATTCATGATTACATATAATGGATTCCTAAGCTCATGTGAAGTATTGACTAAAAAGTCATCTTTTCGTTTATCCTCTAGCTGTAATCTATCTGCAAGCTGTTTCACTTCGGATGAAACTCGGAAAAACCGTTTAAACCAAAAAGCAGCAAAGCAAAGTAATGCTACTATCATGTCAAAGGGATAGTGCATCAATTCTATTGGAACATTCGTTTTGATAGTGGACCAAATAATATTGATCCCAATGCTTAAGCAAGCAAGAATTAGAAAGATAATTTCATCTATATCCGTTGTTGCTTTTCGTAAATTTATTGCAGGTATAAGAACAGAAAAAATTAATGCTGAGCTAAGCAACACTTTTGATGATTGTAAAATGAAATCTTGTGGTACTAGTATGACAAATAAAGAATACAGGACACAATAAGATATAAAAATGCGTAAAGCCCTTCTGTTGATGTATGAAGGGAATAATTGATTAATGACAAGTGGAATAAATGCACCGACACCAATATAAGATAAGAAAAGAATCTTAATTGACCACTTATAGTCGAAGGAAAACCATTTAAAGAGTAGTTTATCATCCGAAACAAGGACACTGAAAATAGCACATATGAGTAACAGTGAAAAATAGATTAATCCCTTATTTGGGGAAGGACCTATAAAATACAAAATAACTGCATACACACTATGTAATAATAAAACAACGCATAGTAAAAGCTGTAATCCTATTGATAAATAGTTTCGAAAATTGATTGCTTCCATCAGACCAAAACGAATGGGCTTAATGATTCCTCCCTTTTCTCTATTGCTTGAAACATGTATAAGCAATTCAATTTCCTTTTTCTCTGGGGTAAAGGATACTGAATATGGGATGTTTTTCCCTTTATGATCTTCAAGCGTATTTGCAGGTTGTCCAGTTTTCCCAATTAAATGTCCATTTACATATATAGCAGAAGCATTATTCAACTCACTTACTCGAAATCCAAAATCTTGTTTATGTTCGTCAAGCAAAATTCGAAGTCTATATGTGCCATAATGTAATGAATTCTTTTTATCATTCTCAAATAGTGCATCCCATTTTTGAGGTACATGTAAATAAACTTTTTTGCTTTTCTCTGCCTGTTCCTTTGTAGTGATAAAAGTGTTGGGGAAAAATTCCCACTCTCCGTTTAACTGAAGGGTTTTTCTGTCCGAAAACTTCCATCCGCGTAAATCTAAAATGCCATGATTTGCTGAAGGATTTTCTGGGAAGTCTAAACGTGTTAGAAAGCCTATCCATAATAAGCGAATTGCTGTTATTGAAATAAGAAATATAACGATAATTAAGGCCCATTTATATTTTTTTATTTGTTTCATTGCATTGATTCATTCCCCATGTCATATTCCATTTTTGTATAAAAAAGAATGAAAAGAACCATATTTATTAAATATTGTAATAAGATGATAGCATATAAATCTGTGATAATCCTATATTTACATAACTGGATATAATAATTAGGCTCTTTTATCAAACATTGTTGCTATTTAAGTAAAGTGTTTATTTATACATATCCAGTCGAACACGTTTCACCCCTTTATTTCACTGAGAAAAGAGCTACAATCTCAAAAGAACCGCTGAATCTTTTACCAAAGCAACGATCTCTGCAAAAACAGTCAATAATTATTAAAAAAGTCTTACTTTAATAGTTAAGAAGTTTTTTGTGTAAAAAAATAAGCATATTATAAAAATTTGGAAAAAACGTAAAGTTCATGTAAAGTTTAAATATAAGATAATTGAAGAATGGAGGTGAATAAAAAACGTAGTTAACTTAATTAATGCTTAGTGTTACTTCAATGTTTGATAGATGATTAAGTGAATATACTAATACACGAGGTAAGACGATGAGAGTATTATTGATTGATGATGAAGTACTTGCATTAAATGTATTAGCATCTATGTTAACTAAACTTGATGATATAGTAATTGTAGGAAAATATACAGACCCAGAGGTAGCTTATCAGGAATTATCCAGCTTGCAAGTAGATGTTATTTTGCTTGATATGGATATGGGGCCGATCCATGGCATTGGATTTGCTGAAAAGCTATTGGCAGAATATAGTCATCTTGAAATCATCTTTGTCACTGCCCACCCACAATTTGCCTTAGAAGCCTTCAATGTAAATGCCATCGATTATTTATTAAAACCTGTAAATATGCCACGGTTAAAAAAAGCAATGGAGAAAACGAAAGAAAAAATAGATTTATATTATGAAAAAAAAGCATCCTTGATAAGAACAAATTTAAAACTCTATGTCTATACTATGAATGGTTTTAGACTATTAGACTTCCAGAATAATGAAGTAAAGTGGCGAACAAGAAAGGTTAAAGAGCTATTTGTGTTTTTGTGGAATGATCGAGAAAGGAAAGTTCATAAAACAAATATTATCGAAGAATTATGGCCAGAAGTAGAGATAACGAAAGCAATCACCCTCCTTCATACAACAGTCTATCAATTACGTAAAACATTAAAGGAGATAGGTGCTCAAAACGCTATTAAATTAGTAAATGATCATTATCAATTAAATATTTCTATAAATAGCGATATAGAAGAGTTGGAAGCTATCATAAAATCAGGAGAGTTAACTCCAGTAACTATTGAACGAGTACTTGAACTTTATGAGGGCGACTATTTAGAAAAGGATGGCTATACATGGACTTTTCATGTTCAGCATCGGATTAAACAGTCTGTATTAAGTTTTTTAAATCAATATATTAATTTAGCAAAGAAAACTCAAATGCCCAGTGATCTAATTGAAAAATGTTTAGAAAAAATGCTGACCTTAGATATGTATAATGTCAATTTCATGTATCAGTTTATTGAGTACTATGGTAGAACCAATAACATCATAAAAATGAAGAAATTGTACGAGTGGATTGTTGAAATATTTGAAGTTGAATTAGGGATTTCTGTTCCTTCAAGATTAGTTCACTTGTATGAAAATTATATGAAATGATTCAAAAAACTGCTTATTTTATAACAAAATAGGCAGTTTTTTTCAATTTATGCTGAGTAATTAATGTAATTATCAATAAGTTCAGAATGAAAGGTTACTATTTCACCTGAAGGCTACTTAATCGACAGCAAAACGGATTTTGTTATCAAAGTTGATAAAGAAAAAACTCAAACAACGATCGAAAACAATAAGCTAATACATGCATTTAAGCTGAAAAAGGTAGATGCAAGTAATCCACTAATTGTATTAAAGGATGCAGTTTTTAAATTATTGTTTAAAGAGAACACTGCTGATAAATACACAGTAATAGAAGGAAAAGAACAATTAAAAACAGATGAAAATGGAGAAATTTATGTAGAAAAACTTACTCCAGGTCATTATCAATTAATTGAGGTAACAGCTCCTCCTGGTTATTTAGTTGATAAGACACCAGTTGAGTTTATCATTGAAAAGGATCAAATTAGTGTCCTGCAGCTAATAAAAACAAATAAGCACCAGCCTACTAATCCAGGTGGCCCGATTGATTCAGGAGATCCAAGTAAACCGGAAGATCCAAGCAAACCAGGGGATCCAAGCAAACCAGGAGATCCAAGTAAACCGGAAGATCCAAGCAAACCAGGGGATCCAAGCAAGCCAGGAGATCCAAGTAAACCGGAAGATCCAAGCAAACCAGGGGATCCAAGCAAGCCAGGAGATCCAAGTAAACCGGAAGATCCAAGCAAACCAGGGAATCCAAGCAAACCAGAAGATCCAAGTAAACCGGAAGATCCAAGCAATTCAGGAAAATCTAATAACTCAGGTAATCCGAATAACTCGAGGCATCCAAGTACTTCAGGAAAATTAAATGATTCAGATATAGGTAAAACCTTGCCATTAACTGGTGAAGAAGTTAGAACGAAACCACTTCTTTTTGGAATCACTTTAATTGTATTAGGGATATTGATCATGGGATACAGAAGAAAAAATAAGCAAATGTAAGAGAATAAAAGGCTATTGATTCGATTTTATGTTTCAATAGCTTTTTATTTTTGATTATTAATGGTCTGAAAAATGCCCCTAGGCTTTTTTTCTACATTATTGCTATAGGTAAAGTTTTAATGAAAGGCTGTTTTCGTATAGTCTGTTGCTTTTGTAAAAGCCCAATTACCGGCTTTTATGGTGATTGCAGCTCTTTTCTTAGTAGCCATCCTCAGTAGATAATTATTAGTTTTAACTTTACTTAAATAGCAATAATGTTTGAGAAAAGAGCCTAATGAAAAAAATATAGGTATCCTTTATTTTACTGGAAAAAAGAGCTGCACACTTAAAAGAACGGTTCTCAAAAAAACGAAAACAACTTTTTTTAAATATAAATTTACCATTATTTTCTTTTTTTATAATAAATGGACTGATTATACAGAAATTGTTCAGAAGCCTATGGTAACCTATCACCAGATTTGCTTAAAGGGGTATAAAGATAAGAGGGTGGAGAAAATATGAAGTAGCGGGAGGAATGGATAGGAATGAAGGAAAAATTAGATAAAGATTGGGTAAGCATGTTATTAGAGGCTAAGCAAATAGGATTGTCTATAGAGGAAATATCCAGGTTCTTTCAACAAAAATCCCTATCAAAGTATTTGTACCTAAATCAAGAAAAAGAAAATAAGGACCATTTAAGAAATAACTAATTTTACTTAAGAAGGATAGAGATTAATAAATGTATAGAGTGCTTTATAGTAAATTAATATGGTTGTTATCTTAAGGAGCTATTGACTAAAACCAAGGTTAATAGCTTTTTTTATTGCATTTTAATATTATTCGACAAAATCATGCAAAATTTGGAGAATGATAGCGTTTTCGAAAAAATATGCTATAATAATATCAGGCTATTTTCATCTGAATGGTTAAAATTTTGTTGCTTTTCAAATATAGTTTTAACTCTTAGGTTACGTTCTCTTTTTTTCAGCAATTCACAAAATTACCTAGTATTAAACAGTACATCTCTACTATATTACTAATTGCAACAGGTTTAAGAAAAGAGCCTTATATACAAAAAAATCATATATTAGTAAGGAGTAATCGCTATGTTGAAAGATCTTTTTATTGGTTTATCCCAAAATCAATTTCTGAATAGTGCAGCTAAAAAGTATGGGTTAAAACTGGGAGCACAAAATGTCGTAGCGGGGACGAATATAGAGGAGACAATCAAGAGTATTAAGGAGTTAAACGCTCACGGAATCTCTTGTACGGTTGATAACTTAGGTGAATTCGTTTATCAAAAAGAAGAGGCGACTGCAGCAAAAGAACAAATCATCGCAGTTATTGAAGCCATTCATGATAATAAAGTTGATGCACATATTTCTTTGAAACCAACACAATTAGGGTTGGATATAGATTATACATTTTGTTTAAATAACCTAGAAGAGATTGTCGCTAAAGCTAGTGATTATGACATTCATGTCAATATTGATATGGAGGACCATGGACATCTTCAACCATCTTTCGATATTTTAGATGAGCTTTCTAGTAAATATACTAATGTAGGAACGGTCATTCAGGCTTACTTTTATCGAGCAGAGGAAGATATTCAAAAATATAAAAATTACCGTCTGCGTATTGTTAAAGGAGCATACAAAGAGCCTGAGGATTATGCATATCAAGATAAAAAAGATATTGATAAAAACTTTATTAAATTAATTGAATATCATTTATTGCATGGTAAATTTACATCAATTGCTACCCATGATCATAATATAATTAACCATGTTAAAAAATTTGTTAAGGCAAATCAAATTCCTAATGATAAATTTGAATTTCAAATGCTATATGGATTTAGAAAAGACCTTCAATTACAACTAGCAAGTGAAGGCTATAATTTCTGTACTTATGTTCCTTTTGGTAATGACTGGTACGGTTATTTTATGAGACGTCTTGCGGAAAGACCACAGAATTTAAATCTTGTCGTTAAACAAGTATTTAATAAAAAAACAAACACCGTAATCGGTGTTGCTGCAGGCGCATTTTTACTTGGAAGATTATCTAAGAAGAAAAAGTAATCAAAACTAAAAAATATTATTAAAATAATTTCGAAGAGTCCGATTCCTAAGGGGAATTAGGCTCTTTTTTGTGTTTAGAAATATTCAATTTAGTTTTTCGACGATTTCTAGTGTGCCATCTTTCATGGATGGACTGCTTTTTATACTTAGTACAGGGAAAATAAATGTCCATGGCATACTTGTTTGTTGTTCCACGATCGGTATTGGCTGCTGAAAAGTATGCTCCGCAATGAGGTGATTATTTTCAATATATTGCAAGTTTTTATTATGAAATGAAAATGGATATTCGCTAAAGTTATGTACGAGAACAGTTATGAGTAGCTCACTTTTATGATTTATTGCTTGCCATATGGGAGTGAATTGAATGTCTTCTCTACTATTCATACTTGTACTAACAAAAATTTGTTCTATATAATTGCGATCCTTGGTAGATAGTGTTTTATCCCATGCAGATTCAAACATTAGCTTTTGCATATTGGCACCTCTTTCTTATAAGTATCCTTATATTAACATAATAGAGGCGGGATATCATAAGCAGAAATATTAAGTTTAGTTAAGTTCACACACTTTACACAGAATTTACTGTTAATTATAATTATTGCAAAAAAAGGAGGGGTATAGTGGAAAAGAGGATATCAAAAAAGATTCTTGTTGCAAGTTTAGTAGGAAGTTCAATTGAATGGTTTGACTATTTTTTGTATGGAACAGTAGCCGCGTTAGTATTTAATGAATTATTTTTTCATAGTGAGGATCCGACTGTCGGTTTAATGTTGGCCTATGCTTCTTTTGCATTATCTTTTTTTATTCGACCGCTTGGAGGAATTATTTTTAGTCATATTGGAGATAGAATAGGAAGAAAAAAAACACTGGTCCTAACTCTTTCATTAATGGGTGGTGGCACTGTACTCATGGGATTGCTCCCAACCTATAGTACGATCGGTGTTACTGCCCCAATATTATTAATCATTTTACGACTTATCCAAGGTTTAGGATTAGGTGGGGAGTGGGGAGGAGCACTGCTTCTTGCTGTAGAGTATGCTCCAAAAAATAAACGAGGATTTTTTGGAAGTATCCCTCAAATGGGGGTAACAATTGGAATGTTACTCGGTACCTTAGCCTTATCAATAATGACCCTACTTCCGGAAAATTCTTTTATGACGTGGGGGTGGCGTGTTCCATTTCTTTTGAGTGCTTTGTTAGTATTTTTTGGATTATGGATTCGTAAAGGGATCGATGAAACCCCTTCATTCAGGAAGGCCCAGGAAAAAGGGGAAATTGCAAAAATTCCTTTCATTGAAACCATTCGAACACATTGGAAGGAAGTATTAATCGCCGTCGGGGCAAAGGTAGTTGAGACAGCGCCATTCTATATTTTTGGAACGTTTATCGTTTCCTATGCAACGACACAATTAGGTTATTCTCGAACAGTAACATTAAATGCTGTTACCATAGCTACGATCATTACAACAATACTAATCCCATATATGGGGAGGCTATCAGATACGTTCGGACGAAAAAAACTTTATGTAATCGGAACTTGTTTGATGATTATATATGCTTTTCCGTACTTTTGGTTAATTCACCAGCATTCAGCTGTCTTGCTGATTGTAGCAACAGTGTTAGGTTTAGGGATTATATGGGCACCAATTACAGCTGTACTTGGGACAATGTTTTCTGAAATCTTTAAATCCAATGTCCGATATACAGGAATTACCTTAGGGTATCAAATTGGAGCCGCTGTGGCAGGAGGTACAGCTCCACTTGTTGCAACTGCATTATTAAAAGCATATAACAATTCATACGTACCGGTGGCACTATATATTATATTAGCTTCGATTATTTCACTGATTGCTATTTGGTCGGTACGTGATCGTAAAAATGAGGAATTGGACACGGAGGCAGCTTAGAAAAATGAAAAAGATCTCAAATACGTTATTTTTATAGTTAACGTTCTCTTTAGAAAGAAGGTATCCCATGCTTATATTATCAGAAAAAGAAATACGAACCTTGTATTCTATGGAAGACGCCATTCAAGATTTAGAAGAAGCATTATTGTTTTATAAAAAAGGAGAAATTATCAATCCAGAACGGACAGTAATTGAGTTTCCAACGAAACATGCTTCTGCACTCTATATGCCTAGTGCAATGGATCCAATAGGAAAAGCAGCTGTTAAGATTGTAACAATTTTTCCGCATAATCCATCTAAGGGTAAGAGTACAACACAAGGTGTTATCCTATTAAATGATACAAATAGCGGTGAGCCATTAGCTTGCTTAAACGCTTCCTATTTAACAAGGCTTCGAACTGGAGCAGTAAGTGGAATCGCAACAAAATACCTGGCAAAGGAAACGGCATCAACCGTGACCTTAATTGGCTGCGGTGCAATGGCAGAGAGCCAGCTTCAAGCAATTCTTTTCGTTAGAAATATTAAGGAAGTTTATCTTTTTAACCGAACAAAAATAAAGGCAGAACAATTTGCAGAAAAAATAAAGGATATAAGCCCATGGTATAAAGGAACAGTTTCAGTAGTGGAGGATGTAAATGAAGCTGTATCAAAATCTGATATTATTATTTGTAGTACTCGTTCAGAAACTCCAGTTTTCTTAGGTGAAGTATTAAAACCAGGCACTCATATAAATGGTGTGGGATCTTACCTTCCTCATATGCAAGAAGTAGATGTTAATACCCTATTAAAGTGCTCAAAAATCGTAGTTGATACTCTTGAGGGATCAAGGACGGAAGCTGGCGACTTTATTATTCCGGAGAGAGCTGGTCTTTGGAGCTTCTCAGAATTGCATGGTGAACTTGGTGATTTGGTTTCAAGGGATGCTACTGGTAGAGAAACTGATGAAGAAATTACTTTTTTTAAATCCGTGGGAATTGCCTATTTTGATCTTGCTGTTGCTGCAAATGTATATGAAAAAGCGGTAAGTAAAGGTATTGGAACACAAGTAGATATATGAGTTCTTTGTGCGATGTTCCTGTTAATGTTAATTAGGTTTTTATAAAGTAAGGAAAACTCGATGAAGCCTATTTGTTATCATCGAGTTTTTCATTATGTTTGTTAGCTTCTCCTTGAACAAATTTTAATGTTTGCAAACTAAATTCTTTGAATGGAGAATTTGGTAGTTCATTAAAGTTCTCCATAGCTTGATTTGCACTCAGCAGCGCTTGATCCCATTTTTTTAAATGGATATAGCAAAGAGCTTTGTATGAATCCTTTTCATAGAAGATGGCCAAGTCAAACGGGTGATGGGTATGCGATGGGACTTCAACTTTGTCCAACCAATCAATGGCTTCCCGGTAACGACCGAAACCGTACATGGCCTCACCCTTTGCGAGGTACATCCATGGTCCAAAGCTTTCTAATACCTCTTCATTAGACATATGCCTTTCTATAAGATCTAGTACCTTTGTATAGTCTTTTCTTTCTTTAATAAGATATATTAGCATCACTAAATCATGCGATAGAATGGATTGAATATCATCTGCAAAATCTCCATATTGTTTTAACTTCATTAAATAATAATTTATTCTTTCCTTATTATTTGACATCATTGCATGTGCGGAAGCTAATCGATATAAATCATCTATACGATAAAATGTTCTATATTTTTTTGAGATTTGAATGGCTCTTTCCATGACCTTTGTGGCAGTATTTAAATCATCCACAGCAAAATGTAATATGGCTTCATGATAATCAAGATCAAGCATTGTCATTGGATCGATATACGCATGCTGAGTTTCAAGTATCTTTCTTTCATTTAGCAGAATTTTTAAAGATTGTCTGTAATCATGTTCAGTGAATTTTACCATTGAACGAAAAATGCCTAAATTTGCTCGTCTTCCAGTAAGGTTTATTTGATCGTACATTTGTGCTGCTTTTTCAGAAAAACTTTGCCAGTCATCCCTCTTGTTAAAATAAAGACATCGGCAGTAAATATCTAATAATCGTGCTGACTCATATCCTTGATTTAAATTTGGGATATAGGGTTCAATTAGCTCGATCAACTGAATATATTTGTTAGGCAAATCTTCAGGTTTCCTATTGTATAGAGTTTCTGCTTGCTCAAGGATCTCTCTTAGTTCATGTACACTCATTTCTTCCAATAAATCAGCTGTCTCAACTCCAAGTCTTTCAGCTATATAGGCAAGACTTTCAATTGAAGGTTTCGCTTTATTATTTTCAATTAGGCTGAGCATCCCTTTAGTTAATCCTTCACCTGCAAGAGATTCAAGTGTCATCTTTTTTTGCTTTCTTAACTTTCTTATTCGTTCACCTAACATATTTTATTTATACACTCCTAAGTTGATAATAAGTTTAATTATATTAAACTTTAGATTGAAATGGAAGTGTGATCATGATATGATTTGTTTAATTAAATTAAACAAACGGGGGATATTTATGGAGGATCGGATCAAACTGCAGAGAGCAACATATCATTTATGGACATTCACGGTTAGTAAACTAATTTCGACATCCGGGGCACAGGTGTATTCGTTCGCCATTAGCTTTTATATTCTACAATTAACTGGCTCAGCTACTAGCTTTGCTACAAATCTATTATGTAATATACTACCGCGGACATTGGCAGCACCTTTTATTGGATATGTTGCTGATAATTACTCACGTAAAATTATAATCATTACATCTCAAATAGCTACTACACTTGCTATTGGTGGGCTTCTATTTATCAGTTTAACCTCTGGATTATCATTGATAGCCATCTATACTACAACCTGTATTTTATCAATCACTTCAACCTTCTCCGGAGTAACATTTACCTCGTCTATTACAGGCCTTGTTGATGAGGCGAGGATTCAGAAAGCAATGTCATTGAACCAAATGTCTGTTTCCTTTGCTTCTATTGGAAGTCCTGCAGTAGGAGGATTATTATATGGAAGTGTTTCAATGCCAGTTTTTCTTATTATTTATTTAATTGCTTCATTTATCGCAGTTCTCCTTGAAGCAACGATGAATTTTAATCTTTTTGCAAAACGAAAGACGAAAGTAGACGGAAGCACGAAGGAACCCCTATTGCAAAGTATGAAAGCAGGAATTCATTATTTAAAATTACAACCTATTATCATGACAATTATTTGGATATCATTACTTATTAACTTTTTATTTGGTGCATATGAAGTGGGATATTCATTTATACTTATTGAAAAGTTAAAAATCATATCACAGCACTTCGGTTTTACACAAGGAGCATTTGCGATTGGAATGCTATTGCTCTCAATATATTTTTCAATAGGAAAAGAAGTGAAATTTCCACTTCTGACATCTAAAAGAGGAATTATTGGAATGGGTATAGTTTTAAGTTCCATTGCCTTGCCGTTACTAATCTCCATGACATATGGATTTACGGTTCTCTATTATGTAATGATTATGTTTTGTTTTGGCTCTTTGATGATTACTGTTAATACGCCAATCCAAGTGATGTTGCAAAAGAAAATAGATGATGATTATAAAGGGCGTGTTTTTTCGATCCTTGAAACAATGGCAATGGCCTTGATGCCATTAGGAATGGTTCTTTATGGTTTTTTATATGATATTTTTCCGGCTCAATGGGTCTTGATTTTATCAAGCTTTCTTTTAATTAGTGTGGTTCTTATTTTGGCTCGACCATCTATAATAAAGAAAGCACATCCTGAATTGATAAAACATGTAAAAGGGAAAGCTAGAGCTGTTTCATAAGAAAATGGAAATCGGAGTTATCGATCCTATCGATAACTCCGATTTTATCCTTACATATTTTAAATAATATTCTTTGTCGATGAGCAGAATTAATTTTATTAAAAAGTATTGACAGGAGTAAAATGTAATAGTAATATAGTAAAAGTCGTTAAGATAGTTTGATTAGAAAAAGTGATTTCTAATACTATATTAATCTTTTAAAAAAAGATATTGACATAATGAAATGATAGTAGTATAATTTATAAATGTCGCTGGTTCAGCGAAATAAATTATTTCAAAAAAATAATTGACAACAAAAGGATTGAATGATAAAATGAAATCCTGCGTTAATGATTGATCTTTGAAAACTGAACAAAACGAAACGTCAATGAATTACTTTTATTTATAAGAGCTATATCAAACATCTTTTTGGAGAGTTTGATCCTGGCTCAGGACGAACGCTGGCGGCGTGCCTAATACATGCAAGTCGAGCGAATCTGATGGGAGCTTGCTCCCTGATGATTAGCGGCGGACGGGTGAGTAACACGTGGGTAACCTGCCTGTAAGACTGGGATAACTCCGGGAAACCGGGGCTAATACCGGATAACTTTTTTCTTCGCATGAGGGAGAATTGAAAGATGGCTTCGGCTATCACTTACAGATGGACCCGCGGCGCATTAGCTAGTTGGTGAGGTAACGGCTCACCAAGGCGACGATGCGTAGCCGACTTGAGAGGGTGATCGGCCACACTGGGACTGAGACACGGCCCAGACTCCTACGGGAGGCAGCAGTAGGGAATCTTCCGCAATGGACGAAAGTCTGACGGAGCAACGCCGCGTGAGTGATGAAGGTTTTCGGATCGTAAAACTCTGTTGTTAGGGAAGAACAAGTATCGTTCGAATAGGGCGGTACCTTGACGGTACCTAACCAGAAAGCCACGGCTAACTACGTGCCAGCAGCCGCGGTAATACGTAGGTGGCAAGCGTTGTCCGGAATTATTGGGCGTAAAGCGCGCGCAGGCGGTTTCTTAAGTCTGATGTGAAATCTTGCGGCTCAACCGCAAGCGGCCATTGGAAACTGGGAGACTTGAGTGCAGAAGAGGAGAGTGGAATTCCACGTGTAGCGGTGAAATGCGTAGAGATGTGGAGGAACACCAGTGGCGAAGGCGACTCTCTGGTCTGTAACTGACGCTGAGGCGCGAAAGCGTGGGGAGCGAACAGGATTAGATACCCTGGTAGTCCACGCCGTAAACGATGAGTGCTAAGTGTTAGAGGGTTTCCGCCCTTTAGTGCTGCAGCTAACGCATTAAGCACTCCGCCTGGGGAGTACGGCCGCAAGGCTGAAACTCAAAGGAATTGACGGGGGCCCGCACAAGCGGTGGAGCATGTGGTTTAATTCGAAGCAACGCGAAGAACCTTACCAGGTCTTGACATCCTCTTGACCTCCCTAGAGATAGGGATTTCCCTTCGGGGACAGGAGTGACAGGTGGTGCATGGTTGTCGTCAGCTCGTGTCGTGAGATGTTGGGTTAAGTCCCGCAACGAGCGCAACCCTTGACCTTAGTTGCCAGCATTCAGTTGGGCACTCTAAGGTGACTGCCGGTGACAAACCGGAGGAAGGTGGGGATGACGTCAAATCATCATGCCCCTTATGACCTGGGCTACACACGTGCTACAATGGATGGTACAAAGGGCTGCAAGACCGCGAGGTTTAGCCAATCCCATAAAACCATTCTCAGTTCGGATTGTAGGCTGCAACTCGCCTACATGAAGCCGGAATCGCTAGTAATCGCGGATCAGCATGCCGCGGTGAATACGTTCCCGGGCCTTGTACACACCGCCCGTCACACCACGAGAGTTTGTAACACCCGAAGTCGGTGAGGTAACCTTTTGGAGCCAGCCGCCGAAGGTGGGACAGATGATTGGGGTGAAGTCGTAACAAGGTAGCCGTATCGGAAGGTGCGGCTGGATCACCTCCTTTCTAAGGAATATGGAAAACCACTTACGTGGTTCAGACGTCTTCTGTTTTGTTCAGTTTTGAAAGGTTAATCCTTTCAATAGATATGTTTGTTCTTTGAAAACTAGATAATATAAGAAGTAACCAAGTAATAACCGAGAATCGCCACTTTATGGATGAATCCATTAAGTAGTTTTTAAACTGAAAGGGCAAGGAGAAGCGAGAAGATCGAGGAAACGAGCGAAGGAGCACCGTAGCGTATTAAACATACGTGAGGATGCGAATGAGTGAGTTGACGAAGAGATTCGAAGCTTATCATTGGCCGTAGGTTAAGTTAGTAAGGGCGCACGGTGAATGCCTTGGCACTAGGAGCCGATGAAGGACGGGACTAACACCGATATGCTTCGGGGAGCTGTAAGCGAGCTTTGATCCGGAGATTTCCGAATGGGGGAACCCACTGCCCGTAATGGGGTAGTATCCTTACTTGAATACATAGAGTAAGGAAGGCAGACCCGGGGAACTGAAACATCTAAGTACCCGGAGGAAGAGAAAGCAATTGCGATTTCCTGAGTAGCGGCGAGCGAAACGGAAGAAGCCCAAACCAAGAGGCTTGCCTCTTGGGGTTGTAGGACACTCTATACGGAGTTACAAAGGAACGGAGTAAATGAAGAGGTCTGGAAAGGCCCGTCAAAGAAGGTAACAACCCTGTAGTTGAAACTTCGTTCCCTCCAGAGTGGATCCTGAGTACGGCGGGACACGTGAAATCCCGTCGGAAGCAGGGAGGACCATCTCCCAAGGCTAAATACTCCCTAGTGACCGATAGTGAACCAGTACCGTGAGGGAAAGGTGAAAAGCACCCCGGGAGGGGAGTGAAAGAGAACCTGAAACCGTGTGCCTACAAGTAGTTAGAGCCCTGTGCGTATTTTCCTTCGGAAAAACGCCGGGTGATAGCGTGCCTTTTGTAGAATGAACCGGCGAGTTACGATTTCATGCAAGGTTAAGCTGAAGAGGCGGAGCCGCAGCGAAAGCGAGTCTGAATAGGGCGATAGAGTATGAGGTCGTAGACCCGAAACCAGGTGATCTACCCATGTCCAGGGTGAAGGTAAGGTAACACTTACTGGAGGCCCGAACCCACGCACGTTGAAAAGTGCGGGGATGAGGTGTGGGTAGCGGAGAAATTCCAATCGAACTTGGAGATAGCTGGTTCTCTCCGAAATAGCTTTAGGGCTAGCCTTAAGGTAAGAGTCTTGGAGGTAGAGCACTGTTTGGACTAGGGGCCCTCATCGGGTTACCGAATTCAGACAAACTCCGAATGCCAATGACTTATCCTTAGGAGTCAGACTGCGAGTGATAAGATCCGTAGTCAAGAGGGAAACAGCCCAGACCACCAGCTAAGGTCCCAAAGTATACGTTAAGTGGAAAAGGATGTGGAGTTGCTTAGACAACCAGGATGTTGGCTTAGAAGCAGCCACCATTTAAAGAGTGCGTAATAGCTCACTGGTCGAGTGACTCTGCGCCGAAAATGTACCGGGGCTAAACGTATCACCGAAGCTGTGGATGGACACCTATGCATCTTTTCCTTCGGAAAAATGCTGGGTGTCCGTGGTAGGAGAGCGTTCTAAGGGCTGCGAAGCTAGACCGTAAGGACTGGTGGAGCGCTTAGAAGTGAGAATGCCGGTATGAGTAGCGAAAGAAGGGTGAGAATCCCTTCCACCGAATGCCTAAGGTTTCCTGAGGAAGGCTCGTCCGCTCAGGGTTAGTCGGGACCTAAGCCGAGGCCGAAAGGCGTAGGCGATGGACAACAGGTTGATATTCCTGTACCACCTCTTCACCGTTTGAACGATGGGGGGACGCAGGAGGATAGGGTAAGCGCACTGCTGGAATAGTGCGTCCAAGCAGTTAGAGGGGTGACGAGGCAAATCCCGTCACCATGTACCTTGAGCTGTGATGGCGAGGGAAATTTAGTACCGAAGTTCCTGATTCCACACTGCCTAGAAAATCCTCTAGTGAGGTGAAAGGTGCCCGTACCGCAAACCGACACAGGTAGGCGAGGAGAGAATCCTAAGGTGAGCGAGAGAACTCTCGTTAAGGAACTCGGCAAAATGACCCCGTAACTTCGGGAGAAGGGGTGCTCTGTTAGGGTGCAAGCCCGAGAGAGCCGCAGTGAATAGGCCCAGGCGACTGTTTAGCAAAAACACAGGTCTCTGCGAAGCCGTAAGGCGAAGTATAGGGGCTGACGCCTGCCCGGTGCTGGAAGGTTAAGAGGAGAGGTTAGTCGCAAGACGAAGCTTTGAATTGAAGCCCCAGTAAACGGCGGCCGTAACTATAACGGTCCTAAGGTAGCGAAATTCCTTGTCAGGTAAGTTCTGACCCGCACGAAAGGCGCAACGATCTGGGCACTGTCTCAACGAGAGACTCGGTGAAATTATAGTACCTGTGAAGATGCAGGTTACCCGCGACAGGACGGAAAGACCCCGTGGAGCTTTACTGCAGCTTGATATTGAATTTTGGTACAGCTTGTACAGGATAGGTAGGAGCCTTTGAAACCGGAGCGCCAGCTTCGGTGGAGGCATCGGTGGGATACTACCCTGGCTGTATTGAAATTCTAACCCGCACCCCTGAATCGGGGTGGGAGACAGTGTCAGGCAGGCAGTTTGACTGGGGCGGTCGCCTCCTAAAAGGTAACGGAGGCGCCCAAAGGTTCCCTCAGAATGGTTGGAAATCATTCGCAGAGTGTAAAGGCACAAGGGAGCTTGACTGCGAGACCTACAAGTCGAGCAGGGACGAAAGTCGGGCTTAGTGATCCGGTGGTTCCGCATGGAAGGGCCATCGCTCAACGGATAAAAGCTACCCCGGGGATAACAGGCTTATCTCCCCCAAGAGTCCACATCGACGGGGAGGTTTGGCACCTCGATGTCGGCTCATCGCATCCTGGGGCTGTAGTCGGTCCCAAGGGTTGGGCTGTTCGCCCATTAAAGCGGTACGCGAGCTGGGTTCAGAACGTCGTGAGACAGTTCGGTCCCTATCCGTCGTGGGCGTAGGAAATTTGAGAGGAGCTGTCCTTAGTACGAGAGGACCGGGATGGACGCACCGCTGGTGTACCAGTTGTCTTGCCAAAGGCATCGCTGGGTAGCTATGTGCGGAAGGGATAAGTGCTGAAAGCATCTAAGCATGAAGCCCCCCTCAAGATGAGATTTCCCTTAGTTTATCTAAATAAGATCCCTGAAAGATGATCAGGTTGATAGGTTCGAGGTGGAAGTGTGGCGACACATGGAGCTGACGAATACTAATAGATCGAAGACTTAACCAAATAGATTTGAGGTTATGAACCGTTACTTCTTTATATATCTAGTTTTGAGGGAATAAACCCTTAATAAAATATAGTCTGGTAATTATGGCAAGAAGGTCACACCCGTTCCCATCCCGAACACGGAAGTTAAGCTTCTTAGCGCCGATGGTAGTTGGGGGCTCTCCCCCTGCAAGAGTAGGACGTTGCCAGGCGATGCCCCTAAATTGGGGCTATTATTTTTCTAAACTATATTAGCAAATTCTGCTAACGTGGCCCGTTGGTCAAGCGGTTAAGACACCGCCCTTTCACGGCGGTAACACGGGTTCGAATCCCGTACGGGTCACCACTTAATAAATTTTTATATCGGAGGATTAGCTCAGCTGGGAGAGCACCTGCCTTACAAGCAGGGGGTCGGCGGTTCGATCCCGTCATCCTCCACCATTAATTATTTTGAAAGTGGTTATATTTTTTGTGTATTAAAATAGTTGAATTTTTTTGACGTTTGAAAAGTCGGAATAAATAATTTACAATATAAATGTACGAGCTTTTGTATTATAAATTATAGACTGCACGATCAATCAATTTATTATGAGCCATTAGCTCAGTTGGTAGAGCATCTGACTTTTAATCAGAGGGTCGAAGGTTCGAGTCCTTCATGGCTCATCAAAGTTTGCTTTGATTCAATTTGCGGAAGTAGTTCAGTGGTAGAACACCACCTTGCCAAGGTGGGGGTCGCGGGTTCGAATCCCGTCTTCCGCTCCAAACAACCCATGCCGGGGTGGCGGAACTGGCAGACGCACAGGACTTAAAATCCTGCGGTAGGTGACTACCGTACCGGTTCGATTCCGGTCCTCGGCACTAGAAATTTTTACGAAGTAAAAGATTTAAGGATTTTTGCAAAGCAAAAGATCCTTCCATAAAATATCTTACGATATAATGTATGCGCCCGTAGCTCAATTGGATAGAGCGTTTGACTACGGATCAAAAGGTTAGGGGTTCGACTCCTCTCGGGCGCGCCATGAACGGGAAGTAGCTCAGCTTGGTAGAGCACATGGTTTGGGACCATGGGGTCGCAGGTTCGAATCCTGTCTTCCCGACCATTATACAATTGGGGCCTTAGCTCAGCTGGGAGAGCGCCTGCTTTGCACGCAGGAGGTCAGCGGTTCGATCCCGCTAGGCTCCACCAATATCTAAAATTAAAATATCTATGGCGGCGTAGCTCAGCTGGCTAGAGCGTACGGTTCATACCCGTGAGGTCGTGGGTTCGATCCCCTCCGCCGCTACCATAGAGGACCTTTAGCTCAGCTGGTTAGAGCAGACGGCTCATAACCGTCCGGTCGTAGGTTCGAGTCCTACAAGGTCCATCATATAAAATTGGAGGAATACCCAAGTCTGGCTGAAGGGATCGGTCTTGAAAACCGACAGGCGGGTTACACCGCGCGGGGGTTCGAATCCCTCTTCCTCCGCCATAACTATTCCTTTTAAAATTTTTTAATAATATCGTCGCGGGGTGGAGCAACGAGCGTTACTTCATCGAACAACTGCGAGTTGTACCGATTGAACTACTACTAGAGTAAGCATACTGAAATCGGGACAGTTGATGAAAAGATTTGATTAAAAAATTTTTTATAATATCATCGCGGGGTGGAGCAGTCTGGTAGCTCGTCGGGCTCATAACCCGAAGGTCGCAGGTTCAAATCCTGCCTCCGCAATCATTTCAAGTATTCTTGAAAGAATTTTGGTCCGGTAGTTCAGTTGGTTAGAATGCCTGCCTGTCACGCAGGAGGTCGCGGGTTCGAGTCCCGTCCGGACCGCCATTAAATTATGCAAAGATTAATATGGAGGGGTAGCGAAGTGGCTAAACGCGGCGGACTGTAAATCCGCTCCCTCAGGGTTCGGCGGTTCGAATCCGTCCCCCTCCACCATTTATAAAATAGGGGCATAGTTTAAAGGTAGAACTAAGGTCTCCAAAACCTTCAGTGTGGGTTCGATTCCTACTGCCCCTGCCATGGCGGATGTGGCGAAGTGGTTAACGCATCGGATTGTGGTTCCGACATTCGTGGGTTCGATTCCCATCATCCGCCCCATACTTAATGAATATTGCGGGTGTAGTTTAGTGGTAAAACTACAGCCTTCCAAGCTGTTGTCGTGAGTTCGATTCTCATCACCCGCTCCAAAATACATAAAGGGCCTATAGCTCAGCTGGTTAGAGCGCACGCCTGATAAGCGTGAGGTCGATGGTTCGAGTCCATTTAGGCCCACCATTTTTTATATTTATATATTCCGCAGTAGCTCAGTGGTAGAGCTATCGGCTGTTAACCGATCGGTCGTAGGTTCGAATCCTACCTGCGGAGCCATTTTTATATAAGATTTCTAGAGCGCATTAGCTCTTTTTTTGTATATTGAATAGTAACGTGGTCAAAATAGCCTAGCTTGAAAAGGTTATTTATTTTTGTTAGTATACAGAATGAACGTTCAGTATTAATGTTAATATTGGCATTGGAGTTGAAATAGTTGAATAAAAAGAAAATCCAAAGTGAACAAACCAAAAAGCGTGTAGCAGATGCTGCAAGGAATTTGTTTGCTAATAAAGGATATAAAGCCACTTCAATTGAAGATATTGTTGAAGCTACCGGGAGTAGTAAAGGAAATATATATTACCACTTTAAAAGTAAGGAAGGATTATTTTTATATTTATTAGATGAATGGGATAAAGAGTGGGAACAGAAATGGGTAGAAAAAGAATCATTATATAAAACAACGAAGGAAAAACTTTTTGGGATGGCAGAACAAATGGTTCTTGATGATTTGAATCACCCACTTACAAAAGCAGCTGATGAGTTTTTTAATAATGAAGAAAAGACTGGTGAGATTGAAGAACGAATTGCAGAGATGGTAATGGGACATTTGAAATTTAATCAAAAATTAATTCAGCAAGGTATAGATAGTGGTGAATTTAAAAAAGAAGACGTAGAAAGTCTCGCTATTATTCTAGAAAGCTTATTAATTGGTCTAAGCCAGATGTCCAGAAAGTCAACAGTTGAGGAGGCATTAACTTTATACAAATTAGCATTTAATGTATTTTTGTTTGGAATATCAACAAGCTCTAATAGATAAAATAAGTGAGGGATTACACCTGGAAGGATGTAGCATATACCAGGTAAGGGTAATCCTGTAAATTAATATAGAATGAACGTTCAGTATTTCTAAGTTCATGAGGAGGTTATTTATGTCATTATTGTTCAGAAATAGGGGAGCTATATTGCTTCTTATGCTAAATATATTTTTAATTTTTACGGGAATTGGTCTTGTTATACCTATAATGCCGACTTATATGATCGAGCTACATATTAATGGGAGCATCGTAGGATTGCTTGTTGCAGCTTTTTCTCTAACCCAGCTTATATTCTCTCCATTTGGTGGGAAACTATCAGATTCAATTGGCAGAAAAAAGATTATAATTGCTGGAATGATCATTTTTGCTGTTTCTGAATGGATATTTGGAGTAGCTAATTCATCATTTCTTCTATTCGCTTCTAGAATGCTAGGAGGAATCGGTGCCGCTTTAATTATGCCGTCTGTTATGGCATACGCAGCGGATGTAACATCTACTAAAGAGAGAGCTAAAGGTATGGGTTTTATTAATGCTGCTATAACTACTGGATTTATTATTGGACCAGGAATTGGTGGCTATATAGCTGAATTTGGGATTCGTGTACCATTCTTTGCTGCAGCAGTTGCGGGTGTGGTTGCGGCGATTATTACTTTACTCGTATTACCAGAATCTAATATTAAAAAAGAATCTGAATTAGCACAGCCTAGACAAACAAATAAACAAAGTTTAATCAGTCAATTGCTTCACTCCTATAAGGAGCCATATTTTTTAAGTTTAATTATCGTGTTTGTTATGTCGTTCGGTTTAGCTAACTACGAAACGGTTTTTGGATTGTTTGTTGATCAAAAGTTTGGGTTTTCACCGAAAGATATTGCGTTTATTATAACATTCGGATCTATTTCAGGTGCAGTAGTACAAATGACTATATTCGGATGGATGCTAAATCGCTTTGGAGAGAGGAAAGTTATTTCATCTTGCTTAATTATTGCTAGTCTATTTGTATTATTAACTTTATTTGTGCATAAGTATTGGCTGATTGTTGTAGTCACTTTCATTGTGTTCTTATCAATTGATATTTTACGACCTGCCATTGGAACACAGATGTCGAAAATGGCTCAGGATCAACAAGGATATGTAGCTGGATTAAACTCGGCTTACACAAGTCTGGGGAATATCATGGGTCCTATAGTGGCTGGTTTCCTATTTGATATGAATGTTAATTATCCATATGTTTCAGCTTTTATCGTTCTTTTCGCCTGTTTTGTTTTGTCAATCCGGGCAGCAAGAAAGGTTGACAGCATAAATACCCAAGTTAAACTAAGGAAAAGCTAAAATAGATATTTTTTTAAAAGATTCAGTTGTACTACTGAGTCTTTTTTTATTTTATTCACAGGATATTTTCTTAATTATATCGAATATGGTTGACTATGTAGTATGCAGGAACGAAGAAAGGAGAAATGAGATGGGAAATCTACTTCATCTGATTGATTGGAAAGAAAAAAATAATAGGGAAATGGATAAACTTTTATCCGTTAAGGAAGCTTTAACCGTTCAATCGATGAATTCTGGATATGAAGCTGAAGTAGTCAAAATTATTCATCAAGGCGATCAATTTGTACTTAAAGTATGGAATAGGGACTCTAAACCAAATATTCAATTTCAATATCATTTATTACAAATGCTTACTCAAAGAGAGGTTCCTGTTTCAAGGCCATTAGCATGGGGAGTGGATAGCAAAGAAAATAAAGTATTATTAACAACATATGATGGACACCCTTTTCAAACATTTAGTAGAAAAAACATCACTGAGATGGCACGGATTTTATCAAAAATACATGGGATATCTCCATATCAAATTAAAAATGCTAATCTACCAAAGTATCAATTTATCGATTATTTTTTTTTCGGGATTGAGGAACACCAAGATCTTAGTCAATTATTAATCCAGTTGGTAAAAAAAGCGCAAATAGCACAGAGTGATTTCATTCATGGAGATTATCATTTTGAAAATATCGTAGAAGAAACGGAAACATTTACAGTTATAGATTGGACAAATGCTCAATTAGGGGATAAAAGATATGATTTTGCTTGGAGTGTATTTCTATTAAAAATTTATGGGATATCAGAAAAACATGCTTCATTATTTCGTTCAGTTTATATATCGGAACATTCTATTAGTCAGGATGAAGAAGAGGTATTGGAAGCAATAGCTTGTATTAGATGGTTTTTATTTTATAGAAAAAATAGAATCCCTATCCGCAATAATACTTTAGACAAGGTTCAAAAAATAATAAAAAATAACCCTTATCTTAATAAAACTTTACTTTATACATAAATAAAAAGGGAGGAGGAAAAGGTTTAAATTAATCAATCTCTTTCATTATACTAAAAGTTCCTATTGAAATGTCAAAATACTCTATCATTCGCTATTTTATATGAAAATTTTGTAGATTAAATGTGAAATTTTAGATAAAATAGTATTCTTTTAACATTTTTTATCATTTACATGTTATGATATGTTAGTATGATTACGGATTAATAGGAATAAGGAGAGGAATAATGATTAAGAGAATTAAAGCATTGTGTGTCCTTGTAATTGTCGTATTAGTTGCACTTTCTTCAAACTTTAATGTCTCAGCAGCAACACTTGTTGGGAAAGATCTATATACAATGAAGAATGTTTCAATCGAGATTAATGGAAAAAAGGCTTCTATCAAATCGTCTATTTTGAATAAAAAAGGTCATCTTTTATTACCAATGAGAGAATTATATGAAGCACTTGGTGCACAAGTGTCATGGGATCCAAAGAAGAAAACAGCAAGTTCTATTAGAAATGGAAAACGTGTGGATCTAACGATTAATTCTAAGACTGCCAAGGTGGATGGAGTAAACGTTTCAATGGAAGTCGCTCCTCTACTTTATAAGAATAGAACATATTTCCCTCTAAGATTCGCCAGTGAAAATTTCGATGGGATCGTTGTTTGGAATGAAGGAAAACAAAAGGTTGAAATTACATTAGATCAATCAAACGGAAGTAATCCTCCTCCTACTCCAAATGTACCGGAGGGAGAAAAGTATACGTTATATATTAATAATCAGAAGATAATGATGGACGATCCAGTTATCATTAAAGAGGGTAGGACATATATTCCTGCTAAATATTTTTATAATTATGTTGAGGATTCATCAGGTTTATGGGTATCTGATCGAGTGTTTGAAATGTTGTTAGCTGGACTTAGCTTCCAATTTACAGATGGAAGCAACAATATATTAGTCAATCAAGAACCTGTTTCTATAGATGAGAAACCATTTATCAAATCAGGAGAAATGTATGTTCCTGCTCCTTTCCTTGTTAAAGCTTTAGGGGGGAATTTACGTAATCTTGTTGGCAGAAAAGAAATCTATATTACGTTTAATGATTATATGTTTTATAGTGAGTTTTTGGAAAAACAGGAAGGTTCAACTCCTAAACCTCAATATATACCAAATGCTCAATTAGAAGGATCACGAAATTTATTAGTTAGTGACAATCCGGAGAAAATTAATGCATATATGTTATACGGAACTACAGCAACACTTTCAATGCAAGAGGTTCAATCAACTACAGCAACAAATGAGCACCGAGTATTTGGCTGGCATTTAAATGAACTTGGTACAAAAGCCAAAATTGCCATTACTATTCAAAATATCTCGGATACAAATAGTATTAAGATTACGAATTCTAAAGGGTTAGCGAAAACTTCGGATAATAGTTGGATTACTTATAATGTAGGTTTACCAATTGCAGATTCCCTATTAAATGGAAAATTAAAAAACTCTGAAAGTACTGGTATTGTTATAAATCCAGGCGAGACAAAAGTGATTGAAGCATATGACTTGGCTCCAGAGTTTCTAGTCGGCTTCTTACAGGATATTGATATTAGTTCTGTAAATGGAGGAAATAGTAAGTATATTATACGAACTGTTTTAGCTCAAAATGATGAAGATTTAACAAAGGTTCATTCTGATCCAATTTCAACAGATAGATATGCACATCCTAGAGGTGCCTGGCCACAGTCTACACTAAAAACGGAAATACCAGCCTATACAGTTGGCACACCAGAAGTGGGTTATAATCTTTCAAATGGTCAAACAGATCATTTGTTAACGGCTGAAAATTCACTATCTACTATCAATGGGTCAGTTGGAAATCCAGGTCATTTTGGAATGACTTATAAGGTAAGTATTCCAATTGTAAATCCAACTGGTAGTCCAGCAAAAGTAAAAATCGTTTTAGCAGGTAGGGGTGGTCTTTACAGTGGAGCTGTGAAGATGAATGGAAAAGTTCATTTAATCCCAACACTTAAACCTAGTCAGGAATATGTAGAGCTTCCTGAGTATACGGTAAGTGGTTCATCAGATACCATCAATTTAGAAATTATGCATGCTGGTGGCGCTAACTTACCAGTTGCTGTTTATGTAGAATCAGTTGAATAAAAGCAAGGGGTCTGATCCCAATTAGAATACTCTATCTAGAGCGATTTCGTAATAGATATTGTATGTTGTGGGGCTGACCCCTTTTTTATTCCTTTATTTTTAATTTCTGATCTACAAACTACATTGAATAATGACAACTGAACATAATAAACATCTGAAACCTCCTTACTTGATTATGCTTCTTTAAAGGAATAAAATATGTAAGTCTATGAACCAAAAAGAAAGGAGTGCTTCATTTTGGCACAGTCATTAAAAGGAAAAGTAGCATTTGTAACAGGTGCTGGAAAAGGGATTGGCAGAGCTATCGCCATTGCTCTAGCAAAAGAAGGAGTTAATGTTGGCTTACTTGCACGTACGGAGGGAACACTTAAAGAGGTTTCTAATGAAATAGAGAAATTAGGGGTAAAAGCAGCTTATGCAACTGTAGATGTTTCTTCCTTAGCTGAAGTGGAAAAAGCAATCGAAAAGGTAACAAATGAGCTTGGAAAAGCAGATATTTTAATCAATAATGCAGGTATAGGTAAATTTGCATCAGTTTTAGATATGGATCCTGAAGAATGGAAGAAAACCATCGATGTTAATTTGATGGGAACGTATTATGTCACTCGAGTGGTACTCCCTCAACTAATTGAAAAAAATGCTGGGGATATTATCAATATTTCATCTACGAATGGTTTAAACGGTGCAGCGACTTCAAGTGCATATAGCGCTTCTAAATTCGGAGTTATTGGCTTTACAGAATCATTAGCTCAAGAAGTTCGCCGCAACAATATTCGAGTGACAGCATTAACGCCAAGTACAGTTGTAACAGAACTGGCTGTACAAAGTAATTTAATCACAAAAAATGAGGAAAAATACATTCAGCCAGAGGATATTGCAGAATTTATTGTTTCTCAATTGAAATTAAATCCAAGAGTTTATGTGAAAACAGCTAGTCTTTTAGGAACAAATCCATTCTAATTTGTAATGGCTAAAATCATAAGGGGTAGGTGCTTTATTGCACCTACCTCTTTTGCGTTCCAAATTATTATTGTTAAAGGTTATTTTCGTATAGTTTATTGCTTTTGTAAAAGCTCAACTGTCGGCTTTTACATCCAGCCGTTCTTATGGAGATTGCCGCTCTTTTCTTTAGTAAAATGAGATGTGTAGCGATCTACAGCCGATAGTTATTAGTTAATTTTACTTAAATAAATAGCAACAATGTTTGAGGAAAGAGCTTTGTTAAACAATTTTAGAGCATGAAAAATCCTGTACAAGGGGA